>PXBU01000133.1 GCA_003566795.1 Puniceicoccaceae bacterium
ACAAGCAAAGGGCAATTTTACATTTTCCCCGAACTTCCCGAAACCGGGGATTTTTCCACCATAAAACTCGCCATTAAATTAGCAGACCTCAGGCCCATAGCAAGCATATTTATAAATGAAGACATCGAGTCGTTGGATAAGAACCAATGGCAAAGTTTTTGGCGGGTTTATAATTTGGTGCAGGGGGTTTGTGGTGTTAATGTAAGTAGTGGTTGAAGGTGGTTTATAACCCGGAGGTTTCCATCTCCTTCGGAGGATGGAAGCTCCTAACGCCAGGAGATGGAAGTCCCGTAGAAAAACGGGAAGCTTCCATCCTCCGGGTAACTAAACTATCACAGAGCGGGTGGATAGCTTAGTTTTGCCTTGATTTTTTGTAATCCCGTATATACGACTCAATTGACGGTTCTTGCTTTTTTATTCTTTGATTGCTTTATGTATCATTTTAGCGTATGGTTTTGCTTCTTCCTTAGAAATTTCCAGGTTAAATGCTTGATTAAGTACTGTTTTTGTTAAAGTTGCAATTTGGCCTACCGAATGATTCTTGCTAACGTGAAACAAAATATCAATCGCTTCCGTCTGGTAGTTGTTAAGGTCAGATATTTCATTAGCACGATTCCCAAGAGGATTCCAGGTTGTCAAAATCTGTTTAACTTTTTTTATGTGTTCCTCATTCATAGTTTGTTCAAGTTTTTATTAAAGTGCTTCATTCTAACGTGGTCAAGTACTGTAAATGTTATAATGCTTGAAGCAAGGTTGCCTCAAAGTATGCTGGTAATTCCCGTGTTTTATCAAATTTACAAATTTTTATAAGCTGTTTTATTTGTTCTTCTGGCTTTTTTGAAATTGCTGTTCGCTCAAACAACATTGAATCTATTTTCACTGACTGATTTAACGACTATATGGCAAAATTTGCCATATTCTATTAATAGTATTTTGTTTTCGAACTTGTTTGCGGGTATTGATTATGTTATAACATATTTATTTGACTTTCAAAAATAAAACAATTTTCATATAAAGCAAATTATACTATAACAGTTTTGTTAACTGAATAGCGTGGTTTTTTCCGGGGGGTTACCTCATTTAATCCGCTAATATATTGATTTGTATCAACAGTCAGAGCTTTAAATAAATCATCAAGTATTGGTCTGTATTTTGGAATTTTTTCTTTTGGGCTTAAAGATTTATTCTCGATAGTTTCTTCAATCCTTTCAAAAATTAATTTACCAATTTGTTTATCAATATATTTCATTCGAATAAAATATGTTAATTTTTTTTAGGCTTTTATAGCTGTCTTTTATTTGTTAAAGTTGTTCAAGAAATAAATTATCTGATGAAAAACGAGCCTTGAGTTTGGGATTCAATATATACTTGTTCCCGTCTTTTACAAAAGGTTCTACTCCACTTTTTTTAAAGAATCCCAAGAAAACACTCAAGTGCATGACCTTTTTGCGAGACCCTGGTTGGTCGGTACAAACTATGAGTCTCTTATTTGATTCCGGATTTTCTATGTCTCGAGCCTTAGCTCTGTCAATTAATTCCTGCTCCAGATCATACGCTGCAACATATATAAGATTACCATACTCCTCTGTCCACTGAGGTCTTAATTCAAGCAGATCGTCTGTATGTGTCACCCTTTGGGGGTCAGCTTCATTTTTTCCTTTTTGAGTAATCTTATCATAATCACCGTAAGTGCTAGCCCTGGAATAATTTTTTTGCAATGTTTCTTCACTTAAGGGGTATTTGCTTCTTCCAGGTTGTATGTTCTCAATATATTCATTAAAAGTTAAAAATATATCGATGTCAGGATTTAATGTACTCGGTGGTTCATCAATCATTCGGTATTCAAATCTTAAACTTGTATAAAAAACCCCATATTCCTTTAATTCATCTAAATCAGGAATGTAAAAATTATCAATCTCATTTATGCACCAATAGATATACCCCGGATCAAACAAGTAAACCACACCAAGCTCGTATCCTTTGTACATTCCAAAATCTAGTTTTGTATTCTTACGATAAATGCGTTTCATAATTATTAAGTATGAGTTTAAGCTGTAAGCAGTAACTTACAACCTATTTAATTTTTCCGAAAGATAAAAAATAAAATAATAACGATAAAATGTTTAAATAAAAATATTAATACATTCAGACCCTCATTTTAATCAATTCCTCCGACAGGTTTGTCTTCTTTGGCTCGCCATTATGGCAGGAAATGTAGTAATACTTTGCAAAGTGATTATCCGTGATCTTCCGGAAGGCGTGGCAGATACGCACCTCCACCTCTGATTGATAGAGGGTTTTGTCAAATGAACCAAAACCTGATCTGGAAAAACTTAAAGAGATTTTAAGAAATGTACATCCTTATTTGCTAATTTTTGCACATTACTAATTGCTGAAAAGTGTGCATTGCTGTTAACAACTGGCATTATATGTCCTTTGACTCCTTTATCCTTTGTATTAATTGCTCAGATTCATGAAAATTAATAATTCGTCTATCTGCTATTATATCTTCTCTTTTGATTTTCCGTTTAAGAACAATCCCTTCCAGAGTTTTACAACGACTTAGCGCTGTATATACTTGTCCATTTACAAAGGCTCCTGTCCCTAAATCAATAATAACATTATCAAATGTTAACCCTTGGCTCTTATGAATAGTAATTGCCCATGCCAATTTAATAGGATACTGGGTAAATGAACCAATTGTTTCGGAGACTATTCTTTTTTTATCTCTGTCATATTTATATTTCCTATTTTCCCAAACTACTTTTTCTAATTTATGAACATTTCCGTCTTGTAATCTTATCTCAATCAAATTGTTAGCAATAAAGTCTATTTTGGCAATCGTTCCATTAACCCATCTATTTGCCATATCATTTTTAATAAGTATTACTTGAGCATTTTTCTTAAGTTCTAGAGTTTTACTTGTTGGATATTTATCCTCGCTGAACTCTCCTTCGATACTGGCCTCAAACTGGAACTTTGTATAATTCAACTCCTGTAGTCTTTTATAGTTCTCAGAATTTGCAATTGCATTATTCGTAGTGAGATTTATAATAAATTCATCATTCTTTGGCACGTATGTTGGATTGCACCTTTCGTTTAATTTTAACAAAGTGCTATCGTCAGCCTTACAGGTTCTGACATTATCTAATAATTCGACAAAATCCGTATCATCTTTTTGTCTATAAGATTTCTTGAATTCAAAAAATATTGAGTTTGCTTTTTTATATGACTTTGAATCAAAGAAATATTCGCTTTTAAAAACTTCCTTGAACAGGAAATTCTCAACCTCGTCTGTTGAATTTACTACTGGTGGTAATTGAAAAATATCTCCAACAAAAATGATTTGTTTTCCGCCAAACAATTTATTTGGATTTCCTCCATTTTTCCTTAATGAGAAATCAATAGCTTCTATAATATCTGACCTAAGCATTGATACCTCATCAATAATAATTGTATCTAATTTTTCAATTATTTTAAATTTTTGTGTATAATTTCTAAATATTGTTATTTCGTGGTCTTCTGGTAATAATGGTTTTAACGGAAATCTGAAGAATGAATGAATTGTTTGGCCCCCACAGTTAATTGCAGCTATTCCAGTAAATGCTGTTAATAATACTTTTTTCTTAGTTTTTTGAGTGAAATAATGAATAAATGTCGATTTGCCAGTACCCGCTTTCCCAGTAATGAAAAAGCAATCATTACTATTTTCAATATTATTGAATAGTTCTTTAATTAATGGTGTGTTCTCATAATTGTGTGGCAAACTTACGACTTTGCTATATAATTCCGGAAGTTCTAAATCCTCAAATATACTTAATTGCCCTCCGTAAATACTTTCTTCTGACTCAATCCTTAGTAAAAAGAATAAGTCTCCGTTATTATCATAATATGGGCTGTTAATATCCAAGTCATTATTATAATGCGCTAATGTTTTTAAAATGTAGTAACATTTTTTTCCAAGTTTAGCGAAATCATCGGGAAATTTATCTAAGTGATTATTAATCTTTTGCTTCTGTATTGTTATTCCAATAAAGTGAAGAAATACAATTATACCGTCAATCGCTAAGTCCTTATCAATTCTTTTATAGTCGTTGTAAAAGTCATTAAAACTGTGTGGATGATCAGATGAGTATGAATCATCTTGTCTTCCATAAAATAACTGATGAGCAATTTGACTTCTAAAAGTCATAGAACTCCTATCTACTAATGGAGTCTTAATAAAGTTCTTAATCCATTTTTTCTCTATGTCTCTTAGTTTCTTCATTAATGCTTGTGGCTAGCAGCGATTTATTCTTCGTTTCCTTACAAATATATTCAAAAAAAAATGATGTTTTAAAATTTTAGAAAATTTGAAAAAAGCTAAGAAGAAAATGATCTATAAAACAAGGTTGTGCTTTACCGCTTTTCTATTACTCTTAAGCTATAGTCACGAAGTTGCATCTCGTATATGAAAAGGGCGTTAACATAATTGTCTTATTCGCAAACATGGCAATGGAAAATTACAAATTTTTTTTTGATTGTTTAATTGCATAGGAACATGGTGTACAGTATAGGCCGGAATACGCGAATTGTTTAATTTAGCCTGTATGCCTTGTTCACTATCGGGTTAAAAAACTTAACATGAAACCTTCATTCACCTAACACAGAACATAGCAAAAATATGTTTAGCTCATCTTTTTTATAGGGATTACATTAGTTATAACATCCTCAACAACTCTATATCGCAAGTGCCTATGATCCTTTTAGTTTGTTCGATTTGTTCATCCGCTTTTGTAGGAAGCTCGTCTTTCCTGTCCCTCAACATACCTATAGTTTTTTCCCAATCGGAATAATTAAACAGACTATAAGCATCAATAGTTGTGTTTATTGTAGATTCTTTGGAATCAATTTTGAAATAATTAAAACTGTTTTCTGATTTAAATGCACATATGTTTGTGAATATAAGTCTTGGGTGGTTGTAATCAGTGTTGAACTTACATTTAATAATGCCCAGTTTAAAATTTTTATGTTTTACTTTTTTTTGTAATTCATTTTGTATTTTGTCTTCAATATCTTTCAATGAATCTTCTCTGTGCTGATCCTGTTTTACAGAAATTAAAAGTATTTCAATTTCTTCGCTTTTATTGTTAATTAACAAATTAGAAACAAGCTCACTTAATCTTTCATAGTATTTTGGATAATTGTTTTTTTCTACAAATAAGTATCTGTCCAGAATCACTAAAGTATTAAAGTTATGCGAAAGCTTGTTCATATCTTTCCAATTTTTTATATCTCCCTTTTTATTAACGCTATATAAACTTTGTTTAATTATTTGCATATTTATAAAATCATTGAAAGCTTTCTTAGTTATGCAATGAAATCCTTTCTTTTCAATGTAGTTTACCTGTTCATCATCTGATTCATAAACAAAACAAACACTAACTGGAGATAATTCTCCAATTTGTTTCATTCTATTATTAAATTTAGTTTCATTTAATGAATAAAGTTTTTTGTCAACAGATTTATTACTAGGATCTGATACTCTGTATAAATCATCCATAAAGCCTTGAGCTGCTTCACTAATTTTATTTTCTTTAAAAAACAAAATTATGTTTTCGTAACGTATAAGAAATCGAAGAATTTTTTTTATTTGATCGCTTCTGTCAGAAAAAATGTTTTCACGTTCTTTTTTTTCTTCAGCTATTAAAAAATTGATAAATTTTTTATCTATATAAAAACAAGCCTTTACCATATCAATTTGCTCCTGAATATTTATAAATCTCTTTAATTAAAATGGAAGCCTCATCAAAAAAGCCTGTACCGAAATTACCATCAAGTAAACCATCTTCTCTAATCCTTATGCGCCGAACTTGTTCTTCATCTTTATTTAGGCGTTTTTTGAGTTTGTTGAAATAATAAATGGCTGTATGTTCAGGCTTAATATTGCATTCGTGTTTTTTGTTTGCAACAAGGTATTGCAGTTTTCTTATAATGTATTCACTGTGTGTTTCCAAAACAAATTGTATATGAAACTTTTTGGCTGCATCAACAAACATGTCAGCTAGCATAGACTGTAGTTTTGGATGCAAGTTGGTTTCAGGTTCTTCTATAAATAAAATACTACTGTTATATCCATCCTGAGAATCCTGGTGCTCATAAAGTTTTAGGTTTTTTCTAGCAACTATAGCAATTTTTAAAAGTATTGGTAAAAACTGTGTAACTCCATAGCCAATATCAGCTAGAGTTTTATCGTCCAAAAAAACCTGAGTTCCCAAACCATCCTTGTTTTGAGTGATAAACAGTTTATTACCTATTTCAAACTCTTTTATCCAAAAATTAATAAATGTAATTTCTTTACTGTCATTATCAAGCTCCAAATTTTCAAACTCTATAAGTAATTCATTCATTTCAGTACCTTGCGTATTATAACTGTAAACCCTCTGAGTATTAGCTCTAACTGCTTCTGAATAATTTATTGAGTTTAAGCAGTTCAAAGACATTTTTAATGCATTTTCAAGACTTTTGAAAACAACTTTTTCAATAAAATATTCGGCATATTCAAGTTTATTACCCGAAAGCATTAAGATGAATCCATAACTTAAAGCCATTTTAGGATTTACTGACAAGACTTTTTTCTTTATGGCAATCATTGCTAATATAAGCCTATGAAGACAAGATTCAAATTTCAATTTTTTTTCAAAATCTAAATCAAAAATATCAACCATACAAATGTTTTCTACATACTTGTATAGCTGAGCAGCCATGCTTTTTGGATTCTCAAAATACGTTTCAACCATTAAAGAACTTGGTGAATACGGAAAATCTTCATTGTCAAGACTTTCATATAGCATAGCCTCACTATTGACAAGCATCTCAATTAATTGTTTATCATTCTCAAAAACAAAACCAGCTTCTAAAAGAAAATTTTTAATTATTTGATTTAATTCCTTTATGTTTGCATTTATAAAGCTATAAATATAATCAGCATTTATATCATCCTTAACATCTATTTTAAATTCACTAAGCAAATATTTAAATGTATTTATTTCATCATTTGAAATTTTATTCAAAATAAAATGCCGGTTAGTGAAGTTTTTAGAAAAAGAAAGTTTATTTAATGTTTGGTTTGGGAAACATTTATCCAAATCAATGGTTATTTCACTGTCATAACTATCACCCCCTATGTCAAAAATGATATCATCGCGACAAAACTGTTGTATATAACCCCAGTCTTCAACTTCAGCTTGTAGCTTTTTGTTTTCTTCATGATAAATCCTAATCTCATCTTCTTCTGCTTCACTTAACTTAATATTATTTTTCTTTTTGGACTTGAGTTCAAGCTTTCGCTTTTTTATATATTCTGCCCTCTCCTCATCTTCCCTATTTTTTAATTTATTAGCATTTTTTGTCTTTATTAAATTTAATGCTATATTATCTGCTTTTGCTCTAAAATAAGTGTAATTAGCCCAGAATGCCCATTTGTCATTTTTGTTCTTGGTAAAATTAAATAGAAGCTTGTCTTCAGAAGATGAAAATACTTTTATAGAGTTTAAATATCCATTGTTAGAAGTTTCCCGTTTACTTTTTATGTAAGATAATTCCACATAAGATTCTTCTCCAAAGCCCAAATCCAACGTAAACTTAAAAGTTATTTCATTATTTTTAGACTTATCATTAACGCAACTTTCAAAACTTGCAAGCTTGTGATTAGGTGATGCAAAATACAGTTTATCAATGTCAGGTATTTTAATTTCCGCTTCATCATCAAGTTTAAGTTTTTTTGGAATAGAATTCTTCAACAGCAAAAATGCTTTGATAATTGAACTTTTTCCGGAGTTATTAGGTCCGGTTAAAACAGTTATAGGAGCAAATTCAAACTCCGTCATATCTTTAAAAACTCTGAAGTTTTTTAATCCGAACTTATGTATGTGTGCCATAGTATTAATTTTTACCTGACCATAAAAATATAAAAAAAATATGATCAGATTATAAAATCGTATGATTTGCTAATAATTCAACCTATATCTCCAATACAAACTTTTCGGCTTATATACTGCTGCAATTTTCCATCTGCGATCTATTGCTTTTAATCCTCCGATCTTATCATAATCAACCGGAATATAATAGCCCGGAGGTAGTCCCCATCCTCTCAATGTATAAAACAGATAGCCCGGTGCATTATTGTTAGTAACCTGTACTATAGTCAAAGCATGCCTGTTGGTGGTTACTCTTCCAAATCCGGCAACAAAAGCAACTATACCATGATAATTAAGCATACAGGTTGTCATTACAGCAAAACCTTCACAGTTTCCTCCTCCTTCCCTTATAAAATCATCAGGATGTCGTGCAGTCGAATTTTTTATATATCTAAAGTTGTGCTGTAACCAGTTTTGAAAAATCTGCAACTCTCTGACAGATATCTTACCATCACCATTAATATCAGCATTCCTGAATATTTGCAAAACCTCTTCACTCAGATCATCCCCAATATTTTCTTTTACTGCATTATCATAAACAAAAGTTACTCTTTGATGATATCCATGATAATACTGTGCTGATGCACTCAAACAAACAATATTCAAAATTATTGCAATAATCAACCTATATTTTATTGAGCTACTCATGATCCTTTGTTTTAATTTTAAATCAATACAAATAAAAAAACTATCTATGCAGTCATTGTGCACAAATAAAATTTATTATTATATTGCGTTAATTTTTAAACCGTTAAGTTATGGCAACCAACAAAAATGCAACAATACGCTATCAGTTACTTGACAAATGCTTTAGGAATTCCGGCAGAATGTATTTCCTTGAAGATCTGATGGAAGAGTGCAATGCTGCTCTACAAGAATTTAACCCTGAACATAAAGGAATTGGTCGCAGACAATTATTTGATGACATCCGGTTTATGGAAAGCTCACAAGGATGGAGTGTACCACTTGAAAAGTATAGATACGGAAAAAGAGTTTATTACCGATATTCTGACTTAAGCTTTTCAATTAACAATCAGCCTCTTAATGAAAGTGAAGCCAAGCAAATAAGTTCAGCCTTAATGATATTATCGCGTTTTACCGGAACACCACAGTTTGAGTGGATAAATGAAATCATTCCGGTTTTGGAAAATAAGCTGGGGTTAACAAACATTGATAAACAGGTTATTGCTTTTGATGAAAACATTGACCTAAGAGGACGTGACAATATTAAGCCTCTGTTTGATGCTATAACTAATCAAAGAGTATTGAAGATAACTTATAAAGACTTTAAAAGTACAGAACCCTATGATATTATTATTCATCCATACTATCTTAAGCAATACAATAACCGATGGTTTGCTTTTGGGCTTAATGAATCCGTGCAGAATAAAACATGGAATCTTGCTATTGACAGGATACAGAACATAGAAGAAACTGAAAAAAAATATCAAAAATGCGATATTGATTGGCTGAACTATTTTTATGATATTGTAGGCGTAACCCGTCCGGATGATAAGGAACCTGAAGAAATAAAATTGAAGTTTACGTCTAACCAGGCACCTTATATATTAACAAAACCTCTGCACCCAACTCAAAAAGTTTATTTCGAAGGCAATGAGTTGATTGTAAGGATATCGGTAATTCCAAATTATGAATTAGAAACACTTATTTTGTCCTACGCAGAGGATGTAGAAGTAATATCACCTGAAGGTTTTCGGGAAAAAATAAAAAAAAGAATAAATGCCGGTGCTAAAAATTATACATAGTAACTTAATCACCCTCAACTCTCCCCCCAATACTCTATCTCCCTTCTTATTATTTCCACGAGCTTGCCGTTTTCGTACACCATCATTTCTTCCCAGTTGTTGTAATCATTATAAATATACTCATACGCATTTTCTTTAACAATTTCATTCTTCCGGTTATAGAATTTGGTAAAAGTTTCATTTTGTCTGTTGTCGTATTTGGTTACGATTTTATTATGATCAAAATGGGGATTTGTTTCGCAATATTCTATAATGCGCTCTGTTTTCAGTCCGGCTTTATCAAATTTATCCAGCAATCTCGATTTTATTTTATTGTCAGGATCGCGCTCAATGGTTTCCACAAGGTTTCCTGAGCTATCATGACGGTCGATTTCTGTTCTTGACAGTTTTGCTTCAGTATCGTAATACTCAACCCCCTTAATCCTGCCCTTTTTATCATAAAAATATAACGCAATTTCTGCCAAAAAAAATCCCTCAAAATCAATATCAAGGTACCATTCATGTCCGGTTCTGACACCTTGCTTATTCAGTCTGCATATTGTTTTTTCCGAAACCCCTCCGGGCATATAAATGCTTTGTTCAATCCAGTAATCTTTACCGTTGTGGGTCAATGTGTTTTTCCATACCATTTTATTATTCTCATCAAACCTCGTGATCTCAGTAATCTGTCCTTTGTGATTGAAAACATATTTATCAAGACCTTTAAACGGTAAATTTTTCCACCTGTATTTTACTTCCGCATTTTTCATATTATACTCATAGCCAAAACAATAGTCCTTTATCATTTTAACCTTACCATGCAATATGCCTTGACAGAAGTCTTTCATTGTTTATTTAAATGATATTTTGTTTCGTTCCCTATTATTAACCGGAGATTTACATCCTCCGGGTAGACCCCAGTAACCGGAAAACCCGGAGGTTTCCATCTCCTTCGGAGGATGGAAACTCCTTCTATGTTGTAAACCAAATTTTTTTATTAGTTTTTTAGAAAATATTTCGTTTATTGCTAAATATCAGCAAGATATGTTTTATCATAAGAAACTATCGGGTAATACCAA
>PXBU01000273.1 GCA_003566795.1 Puniceicoccaceae bacterium
ATAGTCACTCCAGGGGGCATCCTTTGCGGCTACGGCAAGAGTATGCTCCTCCACCGTTTGCTTCACCTGCTCAGGGTCGCCTCCCGGATTGAGTCCCAAAATGTAGAAATCGGCATTCCCGGCCCATGCTTCCTTGCCAGTGTAGAAAGCTGACCCAGATTGCATGAGTAGCTCACTTGGGATCAGTTGCCGAAGCTGGTCAAATTGACTTTTCGATTGCATGCCTTAGTCTGATCTTCGACTTTTTTTCCATCGTCATGTTATCGCAGGCTTGCTTCACGCGGAACCGGGCTGCTCTAGGCCAACAATCTGATCACCATTCCGGCTTTCCAGTTCCGTGACCAGACCACTGCCTCTAACCATTTCCGGCAGATCGACTTCGCCAACAAAAGCTCGCCATGGGTTGCCCTCTGACAAAACATCGGCCAGTATTGGCGTATGAGCCCGGACAGATACTTTGAATCTGTTGATCATCGAGTGCTGCAAGCTACTCTTTACCACGAATGGCAGGATATTTATCGGGAGTTTGAGCAAATATGTCAACCAAAATCGCTCATGGGATTTCACCGCTAGTTCTCATCCTGGCTGTCGTCGTCTTACTGGTGGCAGGCAGAGCCACATTCTCGTACTCAGAGGTCGCTACCTCCGATTCAACCTTCACCGCTCTTAAGGCCGCAGTCATAGCGGAGTTGGAGAGAGACTACGATTTTGATTATCGAATAGACATTTCGCTGGGTGAGATTCTCAAAGATAAGTCACCAGATATAGTTATGCAGCTAATTGAGGTTCTTACAAAGGAGCATCGACAGATACTAATCAACAATCTCGGGTCCCTCATGGCGGACCTCCCTGCTGAAAGATTGTTGTCACACATGGATGAGCTTCCTAAGTCAGCTGTTTCCACGATAGCAGACGTAAACCTCAGTCGCCTTTTGTATCCCAAAGGTGACGCCGGTGTGAGGCAGTTTCAATCCGATCTCGGCCAACATCCTGACGGCGAGCTTACCATGAGTCAATTACTGGAACTCAGCCGCCGGGTGGAAAAAGCAAATGAGACTCGCGTTATGGTATTCGATGGAGATTACATTGGAAAGAAGCCTGACATACGCTTTCATCGGGGTGAACTCGTCGCTAGCGGGACGTGGGTAGCAGATACTATAGACTTGGCTTATCCAGTTAACTCATCCACGGTCAGATGCCGAGAGAAGCTCGGCTACTGTATCGTGGCGATGGCCAACCTACAGATTCCAAGTATCGACTCCGATGAAGACTTCTTTATCATGTCCTCGGGGCTTGAGTTTTGGCCAATCTCTTCCTGGACGGAAAACGAAGTAGTCGCCCAGCGCACCTTTCATTGCCGTATTGCCACCTTGACCATCAATATCGGTTCTCACGAAGTCATCGAAGTACATCGAAATGACTGGACCGAGGACTGCCTCGAGGACACACGTGCCGTAAAGCTCCCTCGGCCGGTAGTTAATCGGCTTGTCGATGGAGTGACTAGTACCGATACCTTTTGGTCCCACAGAGAACGGTCCACTGAACAATTCTTCAACCCACGACTAAAGGACGTTTTATCCTCCATCACGGAATAGCTTCGAGCTCAACGGTCCCGCAAAGGCCCGACAGCTACGAATTTGAAATGATGAACCACAGCATCAGAACGTCTAGTGTGGGTTGGGTTCTACCCCGACCCTCTGTAGCTGAGGATCAAAAAGGTCTGAATGGTCGTTTTTAGTTGCGATTTCAGACATCTTCTTTCCTGTTCACAAAGGCAGGGTATCGAATACTGCGGTCATCTACCGCCCGCGCTGATCGGCGCGCGTATTCTCACGTCCGATACACCGCATTTTTGGGCTCACTCGAGACCCTCCAGAAACTGGCGATGCACTTCGAGCTGGAGTACCAGTGCGTTGGACAAGATGACTAGTCCATTCTCAAGCAGTTGGCGATCACGACTGGGCTCCGAGATTGGGATGAGCGGGAACTTGCCCCCGTGGAAGAGATTGTTCCGTACGGTGCGCACGACCCGAAGCAACCAGACTAACCGCGGCTCCTTGCTATCCCATACTTGAGGTTCTGACCATGACATCCGGCCCTCTTGTCGCAGTTGCTTCCGAGGCGGATCAGCTGTGTAAAATTCAACCGCCGCGCAGAGCGCAGGTGATACCTCCAGGTTAAAGCGTGCATTAAAATCGGAGGCGAAACGATCCCAGTTGGGTTGTGCGTCTCCGGTGCCAGGCTTAAGGTAGCGTCTATTGCGCTTCAGCGCGTATTCGAAGCGGCTGAAGAACACGAAGAACTCCCAAGCAAGGCCACGCTCTGGGTCATGAACCGCCCCGGGTTTTGAGGAGGCTCCATTATCTGAGAGAATGGAGCCATGAACAAATCAAACAGGTTTTCCCCTGAGGTTCGAGAACGGGCGGTACGGCTGGTGCAGGAGCACCGTGGCGAGTATCCGTCGCTGTGGGCGGCCGTAGAGTCGATTGCCCCGAAAATTGGCTGCGTGCCACAGACGCTGCTGGAATGGGTCAAGCGTGCCGAGGTCGATGCTGGTGAGCGGCCCGGGACGACTACGGCCGAGGCGCAGCGCATGAAGGAACTGGAGCGCGAGAACAAGGAATTACGGCGTGCCAATGACATCCTGCGAACGGCCAGTGCTTTTTTCGCCCAAGCGGAGCTCGACCGCAAACTGAAGTCATAAACGCCTACATCGATCAGCACCGGGAGACCTACGGGATCGAGCCGATCTGCAGAGTGTTGCAGGTTGCCCCGTCAGCTTACCGGCGCCATGCGGCCCGGCAGCGCAATCCAGAGCTGCGTAGTGACCGGGCCAAGCGCGATGAAGTGCTGATTCCGCACATCGAGCGTGTCTGGGATGCCAACATGCAGGTCTATGGCGCCGATAAGGTCTGGAAGCAGATGAACCGGGAGGTTATTCCCGTGGCGCGCTGTACCGTGGAGCGGCTCATGAGCCGTCTGGGCCTGCAGGGCGCGCGCCGTGGCAAGACGGTTCGTACCACCGTGCCCGATCGATCGGCACCGTGTCCGCTGGATCGGGTCAACCGACAGTTCACCGCAGATCGTCCGAACCAGCTCTGGGTATCGGACTTCACCTACGTTTCCACCTGGCAGGGCTGGTTGTATGTGGCCTTCGTTATCGATGTCTTCGCCCGGCGTATCGTTGGCTGGCGCGTCAGTCGCACCATGACCACGGACTTCGTGCTGGATGCGCTGGAGCAGGCGCTCTATGCCCGCCAACCTGGCAACTCTGAGAACTTGATTCACCACTCCGACAGAGGCTCGCAGTATGTGTCGATCCGATACACTGAACGCTTGGGCGAGGCCGGCATCGACCCGTCGGTGGGCAGTAAGGGCGACAGCTACGATAATGCCCTGGCCGAGACCATCAACGGTCTGTACAAAGCGGAATTGATCCATCGGCGCGGTCCCTGGAAAACCATGGAATCTGTAGAGCTGGCCACGCTGGAATGGGTATCCTGGTTCAATCACCAGCGGCTAATGGAACCGCTGGGGTATATCCCGCCGGCAGAAGTTGAGGAAAACTACTACCGGCAGTTAGACAGTCAGCCCGCTATCGCAGCCTGACTTAAACCAACGAGCCTCCGCGAAACCCGGGGCGGTTCAAGTGTCGACTTTGAACATTGCCGGTTACGACGCGTTCGATCAACTCTAGGGCCGGATGCCCACCTAAGGAGAGGAAACCAAATCTATTCACTATGACCTCTTCACTCACCGAGTGGATTTGAGTTGTTTAGGTGGACAGCCGAAAAATCAGATTCATGGAACCATCTGTTCAATATGGATAGCTGGCCGTCTCAAGCCATAGAGCGATTCTTTGGCCTTTTTCGTAGCCTCGTCGGCTGCCTTGGCCAGCCGATGTTCAAGGTCAGCGCCCATCAATCTAAGCTCTGGGCAAATGTTGTACGGCGGGTTTAATAGTTGCCGTCGGTCTGCTGCTGCAATACCCAATTCGATAAAGCACCAGCGATCATGCACTTCTTTTGCCTCCGATGCCCGCTCGAACCAGTAGTCAGCGTGAATTGCGCGCTGATATCGTGACTTACCGATTCTAGCGATCTCGCCGAGAAACCCCGAGTTCCATTCGCGACCCAGGATTTCGTCAGATTGATCGTTTCTTGGTCGCAACGATGCAATCGTGATCGCTAGTGCCTGGTCTGCGGGCGGGTCCGAGTCGAAGCACGCATCGACAAAGGCTGCGAGCCAATCTCCCGCGTTGGCAGCCTCCGCAGCCAAGACCAGATGCTCTATTTTTCTGTCGTTCATTGCTTCCTTGAGAGCTGTGCCACGAAGTGTGTTGATCTCTGCCGAGGATGCCGCCCTGAAGAGCATAAGGCAGCTGATTGAGAGTCTTGCTTTACCGACCAAAACTGTGACGCAGGGATTCACCCCCCAAAGGTGTGCGAACACGCGCGCGGAAAGCTCAGGATCAAATTCGGCATAGCTCTGTGCGAGAGTGAGACCGAGATTCTTGACTTGGCTCAACGACCGCTCATCGCTGAGTGAAAGAATCAGCCGTAACCACGCTGCGTAACGGTCGCCGTAGTGACGTGCAAGGTCTTTAAGCCCACTGGTGTATGGGCTGCGTGCTAGCGCTAACCCATCTATGCTGGCCAAGCTGTCCAAGAATTTTTCCAGCTGCTGACCTAAAAGTCGCCTGCGACGCGCAAATCGAGCACCGGTGGTGTCAGACAACTCCACCTTCAACTTCTCTAAGGGATCGTCGAACTCCTCTCCTCTGTCCACAAGATTGAAGCGCGACAGCGCCAATCCATCCTCGACCTCGAGTTCCACAATCGCATCTTTCGGATCGTCAGATCTAATCGGCCGGGCGAGGAAACCGACAATGCCCTCAATCGTGTCCGCCAAACGCGCGCGCGCAATGGGCATTCTGGCAGCCACCCAGTCGAGATGTTCAACCGGAATTCCCTCGATGAGATCCACCCGCTGCCTCCTGGCGATCGCACAAGAGATTGCGGCACGAATTGCAGGACCCCGCCAGCTCCGATCATTGTCCGTGGGGACGTTCAAGTCGAGGACCGCATCGTCCAAGTCGGAGTCGTCACACCTACTTGCGAGCTCAGCTGCCGCAGCGACGACCCGGTACTCGGCGCTTTTCAGGCACTTCATGACCAACTCGCGCAAGGCGTCGGTAACTTCGGTCGTCGTCGAGGACAGGAAGAGAAGCGTACGCTCGAGTATGCGCGGATCCCCATCGATCACTGCGGCCAGTCTTTCCGCTGCGATATCACCTTTCAGCGGTCGCGCGACCGCAAAGTATCGTAAGAAATAGGGCGCCTCAGGTGGTAACGACTGAAGGAGTTCGATCTGTCCGCAGCCATCGAGCGAGGGGAGTACGCATTCCACCATCTTCCCGATCATCCATTCGGCATCGTCTACAGGCATAATCGACGGGTCCTCAACGGCATCTTCAATCCGCTGTCGCACCGCGGCGATGGTCCCCTCGCTAAGGATTGGTGTGAGCCAGGGCAGACGCCACGCGAGTTGACGAAGCGGCAGACCCGTTCGAGTTAGGACTGTGCTAGCGATCCTATCGAGGAGATCTCTGGTGCCATTAGGGTCGAAACGTGTTAGGCGAGTCAGGTGGCGGTCAAGATCGTGATCCTCAGTCGTCGTGCCCATTTGTTTCCAAAGTAGTTCGGGATCAATAGCAGTGAGGCGGGATGCAATATTATCAATGCCTTCTGGACACTCTGTCGCGGGATCTAGTGGATCGTCATCGTCTTTTCTTCCGAACGAAGAAGTTGATCGAGGACTCAGGGCCTCGGCCTCAACCTCCCCATTCTGAGTGCCCAAGAGTCGGAGCGCGCAGGCGGCGACCTGTTTTGCCAACTGAGAGGACTCAGCCGTGCTGAACTGTGACGCCGCGTCATGGACGGCGCAGGCGAGCTTTCCTGGATCAGTTCTGTTTAACCGCAGGGCCCAGGCCAGTTCTTCATACGGCCAGAAGTAATGCCCGGCCACCTTGTACGCGAAGGCAAAGGCAAGGACGCCACGTGCGAATCGCGCCTGAGGTTGACCGAACAGCCGTAGCACCGCTGCCATCTTAAGATCAGTAAAACAGGGGCGCTCGCGACACAGTTCGCCAAACCATTTGCGCTCAGCATCGTCGAGAGAGGCCAGCTTCTCGTCGATGCTCTGGCGATGCTCCGCCTGGCGCCGCGCTTGATCGGATCCTCCGCCACTTCCGGGCAGCGTTTTGGACCATGTACCGAGCCAGCACTCAAGCCGCGCATCCAATGCGTCACCTACGGCAGTTCGCTGCGATGCAGAGTACAGCAGAAGTCTCAGGAAGCGGCCGTCATCGCGCTCGGTAGTACGCCTCTCAAAGGCGTCTAGAAACGGATTGGGTCGCGCGGCGACGTAGGGCAGCAGGGCGTCGGTTGCGTTCTCCATTAGGTTTTGGAGCGAGATCCAGGCCTTTGCGAGCACCGCAATCGCGGCATTGGGATAGTCGCTATCCAGCGTGGCTACAGCAATCGCAGCCAGCATTATGTCCGCCAACGTGTCGAATCCACGGATGGGATCAATGATCTCGGCCAAAGCCTCGTCTAGATCAACTCGTTTGTCCTGGGTGGCTGTACCGAGCTCGTCGGCAACAAGCAGACCGAGCGCGAAGTGGAGAGCGTCCTTGCTGAACTGGTAGGTCTTGCTTAAGCTGTCGAAGAACCTTCCCTCCTCAATGTCACTCAGGTCGTTAGCAATCTCGCGCCCATCCTGCCGCTGTACCGCGCCCGAACGGGTACGCCACTCGTCGCGGCTGAAGTCTGTTCCAGGCCGCTCGCGATACTCTCGAGCATGGCGAATGAGAAGATCACGGAAATCGATATCATTGTGGGCCAGGAGGTCGTCGCGCTCTTGCAGGCGCGCACGCCAGTACTCTAGCAATATACGCTCCACGCTCAAGTCCTCGATCCCGGAAAGCTGCGGCAACATTGTCAGCGCCAGCGCGCAGATCCTTGGATTACGCATAAAGGAGTTTAGGCGGGGTGGTAGGTTTGTAGGGTCGACGCCGTTCTTATGCATCACATCAGCGAACTCTGAATCGTTGTAGTTGGCGACGTCGACGCGCATAGGAGTAATGTAAGTTGACAGCCGGGGGGCTATTTCTCGATCCCAGTAACCCTGTCGGCAGGTCGCGACCAAGACCCCTCCCACGTCACGCACGGCGGGCATTAGGTCCCGAAGAAGCGATGCCCACGCTTTGCCACTGGTCTCATTGAGGCCGTCAATAACTACCGCGAACCGCTCTCGCGACTGCTCTCCCTGCGACCATCGTTCTAGCCGCCTGCGCCATCGTGCAATGGCAGCCTCGCCTCGGCTCCCGATTTGATGGGCAGCGAGGCGCGCTAGCATCTCGAACGGCTCGTCGCCAGGCGAAAGTTGATCAGCGATGCGCCCGGCGGATAACATCAGGATCGGCCTGGGGCTGGATGCGAGCCACCAGTTTGCAACTGCCCATGTCTTGCCGGACCCCTCACCGCCAAGTACCAGGACAAACGTGTCACCTTCCTCGTCCGATTTCGCCGCCTCAAAAGCGTCGGTGATCGCCTTCTGTACATTGGGTCGGTCCGCGTTCAGCGACTGCGCCTCTAGCGGTGCCAAGAACTGTGAAAATTGCCGCTGGGCGAGTCGGCGGCTGCCAAAGGTTTGCTCAAACCATTCGCCACCCTTCTGACGGAATGCATCGAGCCCGAGGATTCCCGGCGAGAGTTTGCCCTTGAGCTCCTTTAGGTGGGCGTCGAAAGTCGGGTCAGCAGCAACGTAATCTAGCCCGGTGGCGAATTCAGCGAGCTGAGTGGGCTTGAGGTATGGCTTCGCCCACCTTACGACTTCCCTTCGGACGGCCGCGAGCAATACGGCGAGCGGAGGGAGTCCCGCAGCGGTCCAATCGAGTGTGAGAAGGCTAATCCCGTTCTGGTCGAGTATGTCTTCAAGCTGGCGCTCCGTCGACTCGCTGATCTCGACGGTTGCCGCTAACACCCAGACATCGATGCCGTCGGCGAGGGCGAAGGATGCTAGCGTCGACTTTCCCACGAGCTCTTGTAGCGGGACACTGTCACGATAACGCTTTGCTTCCATAGCGATTGCAAATGGCGCGTTTGGTGTGGCAGCGTCACGGCCAAACTGAGAACCTGAGCGCGCAAGCCGGAAGGTGAAGCCAGTAAACTTTGCCAGCGCCTGCGCCATGAGCCCCTCGAAGCCGGTAGGGCCGGCTGCTGGATCCCATAGGCGTAATACGTCACGAAGGGCAGCTCGGACAGGGACGGGCAGGGTCGAGGGCGGCGAAACGGTGGACATGCGGTATTTTAGAAGCCCCTAATTGAGCACAATATTCCCAGAAGCGATTTTTCGGGAATGGACCAAGTTGGAAATCCAAAACGAACTATAAGCATCCCGCTGCCCGATTTCTAGAAGTACTTTATCGAGAGTCAGGCGATTTACGGACAGCTTTCTTGCCGCCTGATCAAGGGTTGAGAACATGACGCTCCAGGCTATAAGTTCGATCTGAAATTGAAATTTGAGAAACTGTCAGTCCATGCACGCTCTCCCGAGCGATTCCTAAAGCAGCTTCAATGAGGTGCTCCGGAGCTTTGAATCCAAAGCAGACCTCCTTGACGACGCTTGGATCTACGCCGTAGTGTCCCTCGGACCGACCGTGGAAAATGACTCGCTGTTCTTGTTCTTGAGCCCAAACATTCGACTTGGTGAGGAAGACATGTTCGAGATAACTCCGCCGCGCGGCCTTGTCCTCGGCGATATCGTCGGATAAGTTCAAGACAGGTCTCTCGTTAGAATATGCAACGGGAAGCGGGTAGAACACTTCCTCCCAGGGCTCGCTAAAATCCACTCCAACAGCGAATCCCGATGCAGTGGTGGCGTAGTGCGCCCACATAGGCAAAGATCCCCAGTCGGGGTAGAAACAGAGAATGGGTATTGCACCTAACTCTCGTCGCAAGGCCTCCTCGATTCCTGCCCGATACTGGTCGCTGTTCATGTAACCAGCACGTGCCTTCTCTAACACGTCATCCCGTGCAGCAGGATTACCAGTATGGAGATGGATCATTCGTTCAACCCGTCGCACTTGCTCGGAAATGGGTATATCGGTGTGCCTGAAGACAGGGTTTAGATCAAATGGGTCATTGAAATTTCTCGAAGCAGGGCACCAAATCTTACCTTCAGCTACGATTTCCTCCAACTCCTGCTCCCGCTCAGGGAGATAGGGTCGATAACGCCAGAGAATGTTGGATGTCACGGCACCTTATTCCTAGATTTAATGTGGCTCTTCGCGGTTTTGTCTGGGTTGACCGGTTCGGATAGCCTACAGGCTGGCCCTGCTGAGAGTCCAGCCGATGCACGACCGCTAGCTTTGCCGCCAGATTCTGGGTATCCAGGCGCTCTGGGCGGTTTCTGAGGTGGAAGTCGACCTGCCGGCAACCTATGTGACCGTCCATATCCGACATTCCGGAGAGGGCGTGGTCTGTCCTGATTGCGGGGCGAGCAGTCCGGGCTACGGCGCCCGCGAGCGCAAGTGGCGACACCTGGATACCTGCCAGTACAAGACCTAGCTGGTCGCGCAGGCTCCGCGCGTACGGTGCCCGGATCACGGCGTCCATCAGGTGCCTGCGCCGTGGGGTGAGAGCAACAGTCGACTGACGGCGCTGTTTGAGGCTCTGGTGATTGACTGGATTAAGATCGGCACGATTTCGGAGGTGGCTGATCAGTTGGGTTTGAGCTGGTCGGCAGTCAGCGGTGTCCAGGAGCGTGCGGTGGCGCGCGCCCTGGCGCGTCGCGGTCAGGCATTTCTGCACTTGATCGGCATTGACGAGACGGCGTTTCAGCGCTGGCACCAGTAAGTGACGGTGATCAGCGGTGAATACCGGGTGCTTCACGTCGCCGACGACCGCAAGCGCTCCACGCTAGATGCCTGGTACGCCGCCCAGCCGACAAAGGCATTGGCTGGTCTGCGCACGGTGGCCATGGACATGTGGGCTCCGGTATATTGAGTCCACGTTGGCTCACGTTCCCGGCGCAGACAACAAGATTGCATTTGACAAGTTCCATGTCGCCCAGCACCTCGGTGACGCCGTTGACAAGGTTCGCCGCAGCGAGCATAAGGCCCTGCTGGCGGATCAAGGCGGTTCGCTCCTGACCAAGAGCCGCTACCTGTGGCTGCAGCATCCCGACAATATGACCGACAAGAGCTGGGGCTGCCTCAAAGAGCTCAAATCTGCCAACCTGAAGACAGCGCGGGCCTGGGCGATCAAGACCCACGCCATGTGCCTGTGGGGCTACAAGGGCAGAGGTTGGGAGCCCTCTGGACTGTTCACGACCCGCTTGCCGACGATCGCGAAAGCCGATCGGTAGGAATCGTGAGCTCAATCCGAGACAATCAAAGGCCTTATCGGGGGATCAAGGTATTTCATCTCAAAGTGAAATCGGGAAATCCGAAGCCGCAAAACTAACAATATAATCAGTGCTTTAGGTAGCGCGGCCACTTTATGCTTCCTCACCGTGGCCATTTTATGCTTCCCCAACCAGTTTACCCTCCGGGTGACCCATAGACTGGGAGTCGGGTGGTCGCATCGGGTCTGGGGTGACGCGAAAAGCTCTTGCGCCGGCGCTTTCTGGCTACTAGAGCTTCGGAGAGGAAGCTCACCTCAAGGCGCCGCCCGAATTGCCCTTCGAGGC
>PXBU01000089.1 GCA_003566795.1 Puniceicoccaceae bacterium
ATGAAATCGTGCACATGGATTGGTCCTCGGAGTGGCGGCCATGATCGCCCTGGATACTCACGTCGCAGTCTGGTTGCACGCAGGCGAAACGGACTTGCTGCCAAAAACCGCGCGCACCCGGCTCGACCAAGAACCCAGCATCGTCTGCCCGCTCGTGGCGCTGGAATTGGAGTATCTCTTTGAGATAGAGCGGATCGGCTACCCCGCCGACACCCTGCTCTCGGATTTAAGCGAGGACATCGGCTTGTCGATCTGTTCGCAACCATTCACGGCAACGCTTCGCGAAGCCTTGAAAGTCAAATGGACGCGCGACCCTTTTGATCGAATGATCGCAGCGCATGCACTTGCACATGACCTAGACCTGTTAACCAAGGACGAGGTGATGCTAAAACACTGCCCACAAGCCTTCTGGTGCTAAGATCTGCTTTTCCCATTGCATGTCACAAAATTCCCGCTTTGCTCCTGCGCTAATCATGGCACACAGCAAGGCGGGAATTTTAGCATTTGAAGACGGAACGGTGTTTCGCGGACGCGCTTTTGGCGCGGCAGCCACCAATGTGGGGGAGGCTTGTTTCAATACCAGTATGACGGGCTATCAGGAAATCCTGACCGACCCGTCTTACTTCTCGCAGATCGTCACCATGACGGCGGTGCAAATCGGTAACTACGGGATCAACCCGCAGGACGTCGAGTCGGATGGGCCGAAAGTGAAGGGTTTTGTCGTCCGGGAGGTCAGCCCCGTCACCAGTAACTGGCGCAGCAACCAATCCGTGCAAGACTACCTGGCCGCAGCCGGCATCCCCGGCGTGGAGGGCGTCGATACCCGCGCCATTACCAAGAAACTGCGCGTGACCGGTGCGCTCAACGCCTGTATCAGCACCGAGGATATTTCCGATAAAGAAGCGGTGGAGCGCGCCAAAAATTTCGGCGGCCTGCTTGGCGTGGACTTCGTCAAGGAAGTCAGTGCCAAGAAAGCCTACCACTGGGATCCGGAGCAACTCCAATCCACACCCTTCACGGTCAAAGGCACGCAGTTGCATGAAGCGGCCCGCTCGGCGGAGCGCTACAAGATCGCCGCGCTCGATTTCGGCGCGAAATATTCCATCTACCGCAAGCTCCAGCACCACGGTTTCGACGTGCATGTCTTTCCGGCGACGGTGTCGGCCGACGAAATCCGCGAGTTCGCCCCGGATGGCGTCTTCCTCTCCAACGGCCCCGGCGACCCCTCCGCCGTGCCCTACGCGCACAAGACGGTCAAACGCCTGATTGAGCACTATCCGACATTTGGCATTTGCCTCGGCCACCAAATCATCACCCACGCACTGGGCGCAGCAACCTTTAAGCTCAAGTTCGGCCACCGCGGCGGCAACCAACCGGTCAAAAATCTCGAAACCGGCAAGGTCTCCATCACCGCCCAAAACCACGGCTTCGCCTCCACCCGCGAGGAGCTCGAAAAGGCCGGTGCCATCGTCACCGAAGTCAACCTCAACGACAACACCGTCGAAGGCCTCCGCCTCAAAGACCGCCCGGTCTTTTCCGTGCAATACCACCCCGAGGCCGCCCCCGGCCCCAACGACGCCGACCCCCTCTTCGTGGACTTCTACAAAATGGTCGCCGCCCAGTAGGGACTCCGCTTGCGGATGTCGCGACTAATAGTGCCCCGAAAACACAATTACCGCAGGAAGTTCAAACGAGATAGCGACAGTTCCTCAGTAAAATCTCTACTCTTGCGAGTTTTCCGGACCTTATGATTCGCGACATCCGCCCTTCGAAAACCTCAGGGCCTTGAGCCTGTCGAAACGGCCAGCGGAGTCCCTACCGGGTCCCACCCGTCCCCCAACGGCGGCCTACGACTTCTCCGGCTGTGGCATATTCTCCTCCAGCCAATCCAGAAACTTATTGGCCGCCGCCCGCGCTGTCCGCACCGGATAGCCCCCGGCACGCTCGATTTGCTCGACTTCATGCAACTCAAAGGCCCGGACCAGTACTTTGGCCGGTGAGTCGCGCAAGTGCCGCAGCACTTCCTCGGCATCGCGAAGGCGCCGCATCGAGCAAATCACCACCCGCGCCTGGCGACAATGCGCCCGGTCCATCGTTCTTGGATCGGAGCCATCGCCCTGCACACAGGGAATGTCCCGCTGAATCAATTTGCGAATAATCGCAGCGTCGTCATCCACCACCACTACGGGGATATTTTGCGATTGGAAATAGCGCGCCATCCGCGCCCCGGCCCTGCCATAGCCGAGCAAGACCGCGTGGTCGCTCAGGCTCTCGCAGGCCTTCTCCCCCCGTCGATAGCGTGGATGCACTTTCATCAGAGCCCAGGCCATACGGTCGCGGGAGATAAGGGGCGTCAGCGTCATCGTGCTGACCGTGATCACAGCAATCATAGAGAACAGCTCGATACTGATTTGCCCGGAGGCCACCCCCGCCAGGGCCAGCAGCAGGGAAAATTCACTGGTCTGCGAGAGCAGGAGCCCCGCTTCGATCCCGGCACGGGTCGAATAGCCAACCGCCTCCGCGATGATGGAAACGAAGACCACCGTGACCACCAGCAGCACCACAATGAAGATCAGGCTGTGAACCAGCATCTGCGAGTCGGGCAACACTAGAAAAGCCCCCACGCTGATAAAGAACAGTGCCAGGAAAAAGCCGGAGAGCGAGCCCAGCATCCCGCGCACCAGCCCGTTCATGGGAAAGGCCGATAGCGCGAATCCCGCAAACAAAGCCCCCACCAGAAAGGGCAATTCCAGCAGATAGGCCAACCCGGAAAAGGCAAAAAGCATACTCAACGCCGCCAGCATGAGCTCTTCGTCGTCCAGCTTGACCCGGCGCGTCAGCCAGGGCACGAACCACTTGTGCAAGGCGAGGGCGAGCATGCCGAGCCCGATCGCCTGAACCACCGCGAAGGCGCTCATCCAGGCGCCCTCGGGCGATTTCAGTAGTGCCACCATAATCAGGATGATGAAGAGATCCTGCAGCAGCAGCACGCCGATCACCAGCCGCCCGTAGGGCTCAAACATCTGGCGCCGCGCCTGCAAGTGCCGCAACACCACCAGCGTTGAGCTGGCCGAGAGCGCACAGCCCAGGAAGAGTGCCGTGATCCAATCGTAGCCCAGCAGGTGCGCCGTCACGATCCCCGCCACGCCCAGCAAGATAAACTGCGAGACCGCGACCGTGATGATCGGACGGGTGCGTCCCCGCATGCGGCGCGGCGATAGCTCCGCCCCCGCAGCAAACACCAGCACTGCCAGCCCGAGCTCGACCATCTCCTCCAGTAGCTCACGCGGCAAGTCCACACCAGCCGCCTCGGCCACCAGCCGCACGCCGACACCCGAGAGCATCAACAGCGGAATCACCGGCAGACGAGTCCACTTCGATAGCCCAAAGGCCACCGCCGCCGCCAGCAATAATACGGCGATCCCCGTCATGCCCGCGCCCTCCGCTCAAAAGTTATCCCATTCACCTGCATCATTCCGTATTCATTATTCAACGTTCAACGTTCGATGTTCGCCCCCGCCAGGCCTTCCTTTTCCAAAATCTCCCGCTGTTCGACCAGCCCGTCCACGTTGGGCATCAACAGATAGCTCGTCTCCAGGTCCATTAGATCATCCACCATCGAGACGTCGAAAGCATGGATCGAGCAGGGCACACCAACCCGTCGGCAACGATAGGCCAGCAAATGGTTGGTATCCTCGATCTGCAGCGCCGAGACCACCAGCTTCGCCTCAGCCATCCCGATCTCCTCCACCACCGATTCGTATTCCACATTGCCGATCAGCACCTCCGCTCCCTCCAACCCGTGGAGTTTTGCGGGATCGGTGTCGACCGCCAGCACCTGCTCACCGCGCGCCACCAGCCCTTTCACGATCTCCACGCCCATGTGATTCATGCCCACCACGATGATGTGACCCGAACGGCTCGATTCGCTTTCTTCATCCGGCTCCTGCTTGGCCCGGAAAGGACGGAGCAAGCGCAGCCGGCGACAAAACCCGTAGAGCCAATCGCTGTAAATAATCATATAGGCCGAGCCAGTAATGGTGATGATCCCGACCACCGCCACCAGCGAGAGGATATCCTGATCGATCATCCCGGAGCTCACGCCGAGCGCGGCGAAGATGAAGGAGAACTCACTGATCTGCGCCACCGTGACACTGGTCTGGAAGGAGTTCCACTCACTGTAGCGCATCCGCGAGATAATGATCATGAAGATGAACGGATTGCCCACCAGCACGAAGAGCGAGAGCATCGCCGCCGGAAAGGCATTCTCCCGGGCCGCACTCAAATCCATCTGCACTCCGAGCGTCACAAAGAACACAGCGATAAAAAAGCTCATCAGCGGGTGCAGCCGCCGCCGCAAATCATCGTTGTAGGGCAGCTGGGCCAGCGCGATCCCGGCCAAAAAGGCCCCGATCTCCAGTGAGAGCTCCAGCGCCCCAGCCAGGCCCACAATCAGAAGGCACCAGAAAAGTGCCCAAATGAAAATCGTGTCCGGGGAGCGGGCCGCCCAGGCGAAAGGGCGCGGCAGCAGATACTTCGAGGCCAACAGCACGATGCCCAGCAGTAGGCCCATCCCGCCAAAGGCCCTGGCCAGACCCACCGCCGCCGTGCCGAGCTCCAGCCCCTCGCCATGCCCCAGCCCGGCCAGCAAGGTCAGCACCAGAATCACAATCAAGTCCTGCACCAGAAAGATTCCCACCGCCATACGCCCGTAGAGCCGGTTCAGGTGGCCCTTCTGGTCGAGCAGTTTGACCACCACCACCGTGCTGCTGAAAGTCAGCGCCACCGCCAAAAACAGCGACGCCATGAAATCAAAACCCAGCATTAAACAGATCACGATGCCGCCGCAGGCCGTAAAAATTACCTGACCGACCCCCGCCGCCACCGCCACCCGGCCCACGTCGCGAATCTTGGCAAAGCTCAGTTCCAAGCCCACCAAAAACAGCAGCAGCGCAATCCCCAGCTCCGCAATCAACTCCAGCGAATGGTCCAGCTCCACGATCCCCAAAGCCGGCCCCAGCAGAATGCCCGCAAAAATATACGCCACGATCGACGGCATCCGCAGCAACTTCCCCACAAATGCAAAGACCGCCGCCCCAACAACAATGAAGCCAAGGTCTAGAAGAAGCGTGAATTCGGAACCGTCCATTGATTAAAGACTCAAAAAAAGAGACATCCCCCCGGCCTTAGCAACGCTGAACATGAGCGAATGTCGCTAAAAAAGCAGGAGTCTCCCGCAAAGGAAGCTCCGCACCCGTGGGGACTTCGCTCGCGAATGGCACCATCGCCGTCGAGGCGATGGCTTCTTCGTTTGCAAGTATAAGTCCCGAATTTCCAGTGTCTTTTCTCAAATCTTAAATTTCCCATCTCAAATGCATTTTCATCCGGCGCGCAGCGGCCAAATGAAAATGGCCTCGCCGTCGAAGCATTGCACAAACAATTTTCTTCGAAATACAATTATGTGGACATTGTGTGGACATATGAAGACTGCCACACTGCGACAACTCCGTAACTGATCTACGCCAACCCGCCGCTCAACCGGTCCTGAAAATCCGCGCCCAAGCCGGAACCCCCTTGCAGCTGCTCCAGCACCTCGCCGATCAAATAGATCGAGCCGGTCACCACGATGCTGTCGCCTGCTGCCCCGATCTTACCGATATTGCTGCCGGAAAAAAGCTGCGCCACGCTGCTGGCCCGCACCGGAAAGTCGCAACCCTCCGGCAGGAACGCTTCCAGCTGCGCCGGTGCCAGCGCCCGGTCCTGGTTCGGTTGCAGCAAATACAACTCGCGGGCAAAGGGAGCCACGGTTGCCATCAAGCTGCGTCCGCGCGCCTCGCCCAGCGTCCCGGCGACGATGATCGGTTTCCTCCCCGTCGCAGCGACCAACTGCGCCAGATTCTCCTGCAGGGCGCGGCAACCTTCGGGATTATGCGTGGCATCCAGCACCAAGCGGCGCCCGGCCACCTCCAGTTGCTGCCAACGCCCCGCCCAGTCGACCTGCACCAAGGCTTGTGTGGATCGCAACGGAAACCGCTCTGCCAGCAGCTCCGTGGCATAGACTGCCACGGCAGCGTTCCACCGCTGGAAACGCCCCGCCAGATTCGTCTCCGGTAGTTCGTCTTCGCTGAAACGCTCCCGCACCGAGTAACAGGCACAGCCACGCTCCGCCGCCACCGCCCGGATCACCGCCTCCGCTTCCTCCGGCAGACAACCCATCAACACCGGCTTGCCCGGCTTAATGATGCCAGCCTTCTCACCGGCGATCTCCGCCAGGGTGTCGCCGAGCATCTCCGTGTGGTCCAGGCTGATCGAAGTGATGATGCTCAATTCGGGGTCGACCACATTGGTGGCGTCCAGACGCCCACCGAGTCCGGTCTCGATCAAAGCGAGATCGACCCGCTCGGTCGCGAAGCGCAGAAAAGCCATCGCCGCCACAAATTCGAAAAAAGTCGGGTGCAAATCCGGGTCCGCGTGGCCCAGTATCTCGGCCGCCGGACGCAAGGCCTCGACGTAGTGAACGATGCCACTCTCCGCCAAAACCTTGCGGTCCACCTGGACCCGCTCCCCCAGATGCAACAAATGCGGCGAGGTAAAGAGCCCCGTCTTGTATCCGCTGGATCGATACATTGCCTCCAGCATCGCGCAGACCGAGCCCTTACCATTGGTCCCCGCCACGTGAACCACCGGAAACCGCCGCTCCGGATGCTCCAAGGCTTCCACCAAGCGCACCATCCGGTCGATCCCGAACTTCGAGCCCCGGTTCTTCAGCGCATAAAGATAGTCTCGCGTCTCGTCGTAAGTAGGCATCGCTACGGGTTAGATCGAAGGGGGAGTCGAACCAGTTAATGGAAGTAAGATCACTTAACCGGGAGGGTCCGGCTCCGTCCGGACCGCGTTGGCGTTGGCGGAATCAATTGCAGCTTCACGGTCCGGCCGGAGACATCTGAGTTAATCCAATTTATCGCCCAAAACCGCACGAGCCACCTACGCGGTCTTAGCCGTATTCGCGCAGAAGGCCTTCAGCAGGTTGATCACCCGGTCGCGCATCTCGCCGCGCGGCACAATCATATCGACCAAGCCGCGGTCGAGCAGGAACTCCGAGGTCTGAAAGCCCTCGGGCAGGTCCTGTTGCGTCGTCTCTTTGATCACCCGCGGCCCGGCAAAGCCGATCAAAGCCTCCGGCTCGGCAATGATCACATCGCCCAGCGAGGCGAAGCTCGCCATCACCCCCGCCATCGTCGGATTGGTCAAAATCGAGAAGTAGGGCAGCCCGGCTTCACTCAGCCGCGCCAATGCCTGACTGGTCTTGGCCATCTGCATCAGACTGAGGATGCCTTCCTGCATGCGCGCCCCGCCCGAGGCACAGACGATGATCACCGGGCACTTCTTCTCCAATCCACGCTCGATCGCACGGGTCAGCTTCTCCCCGGCCGCCGAGCCGAGGCTGGCCGCCATGAAGCGGAAATCCATCACCGCCAGGCTCACCGGCAGGCCGCCCATCGTGCCCATGCCGGAGATCACCGTGTCCGTCTCCTTGGTCTTGGCCTGGTTGGCTTTTAATTTTTCCGGATACGAGGCCGTGGCATTGAACTCCAGCGGATCGAGCGAACTCACACCCTGGTCCATTTCCTCGAAGCTACCCTCGTCCACCAGCGAGGCGATGCGGGTGCGCCCGTCCAATGGGAAGTGGTAGCCGCTGCTCGGCACCACCATCAGATTTTCTTTTAGCACACGGTTGTAGATGATCTCCCCGGTCTTGGGACATTTCGTCCAAAGATCCTTCGGGATGTCTTTTTTCTTAACCGTGACGGTCGAGTATTGGGGTTTGCCAAAAAGTGCCATGAGAAGTGTCGGGTGATCAAAGGGAAGAGCGATGAAAAGCAAAGTGCAACGTTGATCGCTCAACCCACAATCCTCAACCCTTAACTCCCCCGCCTCAAGTCAAAGATTTCAGCCCCAAATCTCAGGTCTCTGGAAGCCTCGGATCAAAATATTTTTGTTCCAATCGCTGTAGCGGAATGGGGAACCCATTTCGACCCGATCTCGCAATGGGCATCGACGACACCAGCATCAACGGCACCGGCAAACGGCTTCGCCGTTTCGCAGCAAAATTGTTCTTTTGTGAAAATATTTATTCGCCCTTCCACAGCTCACCCATGCCCGAGCGTGGCCACTTTGATCTGCTCGGCTCCGGCCCGCTGGAGGGCGGCCGCGCAGGCGTTGAGCGTCGCCCCGGTGGTAAACACATCGTCGACCAGAATGTAGGGTTGCTCGGGGATGACGACCGCCTCGGGCAACAAAGCAAAGGCGTTTTTCACATTCCGGTCGCGGTCCTCCCGGTTCAGGCTGGTTTGCGTCTGGGTAAATTTTGTGCGCTGCAATAAGCACTCCATCCGGCTGCGGCCATCCGTCGCCCGTGCCAATGCCCGCGCGATCCGCTCGCTTTGATTGTAGCCGCGCTCGCGCTGCTTGTCCGGATGCAGGGGCACTGGCACCAGCACCGCATCCGATATAAAATCCAGATAGTCCCCGCTGGTGCGGATCATCCGCTCAATATCCCGCAGCAGGTAGAATCCAGTCCGGTATTTCAGCTCGTGCACCAGCGCACGCCCCGGCCCCTTGGCCAGGAAGATCGTCTTACCCGCCTCAAAGACGGGGTCGAGCTCCGCACAATGCGGGCACGAAGTCGGCCCCACCAGCATTCCGTGAAAGGGATAGCCGCAAATCCGACAGTGGGGCGCCGCCACCAAAAACAGTTCGCGCGCACATTCCCGGCAGAGATGCTCGTAGCCGGAATCCTCCACGCCATCCCCACAACTCACACAACTGCGCGGGAAAAACACCTCCAGCAGCATCCCACTCAGTTGCTCGCTCACACGCCTCACCATGCGCACAAAACTAAAGAGCCGCACCCCGGCATGTCCAGCCCACTCGCCCAAGGCATCCAAATCTTAAATTTTCCATCTCAAATGAATTTTCATGCGCCACTTCGCCGCCAAGTGAAAATGCCCTGAGGGAGTTTTGCGGGAGGCCCAGCGAATTCTTTACATCGGCCCCCCAACTCTTAGAAAAGAAGTCATGAACCGACTCACGCTACTCACCTCCTCCGCCCTCAGCCTAATTACCTTGATCTTCCTCGGTTGCCAGACGGCACCCTCGCAGCCCACCGATTCCGGCCATACTGGATCCAGCCAGCCCGCTGCCGAAACCACCCAGTGGCGTCCCGCCAGCGAAGTGACCCGCCCGACTTATACCACGACAGCCCCCGCTGCGACCCGGTCCGACCGCCGCTCGGACCGTTCCGACGTCATCTTCAAAAGCCATCAGATCGAGGTCACCAAGTCGGTTCTCGAACAGGCCTCCGTCGGCGGCGACCTGGTTTACCAACTTAAGATCGAGGCCATCGCTGACGCCCAAAACGTCCGCGTGGTCGAGAGCATGCCGTCGGGCGTGCAGTTCCGCTCCGCCGATCCCACCGCCTCGCAGTCGGGCAACCAGGTCAGCTGGACCTTTCCCAGCATGAGCGAGGGCGATACCGAGACCATCCAAGTCACCGTCCGCCCCACCAGCGAAGGCGACCACACCATCTGCTCCACCGTCACCGTCGATAATACCTTCTGCCTCGATTTCTTCGCCGGTCAGCCCAAACTCGATGTCACCAAAACCGGCCCCTCCAGCGTCGAACTGGGCGAGGAAGCCAGCTGGACCGTTACTGTCACCAACAGCGGCTCCGCCGTCGCCTCCAACGTGGTGGTGACCGATACGCTGCCCGATGCCTTCAACCCCACCAGTGACCTGCGCCAGTCCATCGGCGACCTCGAACCCGGTCAGACCGAGACCGTCACCTTCACCGCCGAGGCCGTCAAACAAGGCAGCTTCCAGAACCGCGCTGTTGCCAGCTACGACAGCTCCGGCCCCGACGGGCGTGGCGGCGCCGGAGCCAGCCCGCAGACCAGTGCCCCCATCGCGGTTGTCCAGTCCGGTATCCGTGTCAGCAAGAGCGGCCCGGAAGAGGCCTATGTCTTCAAGCCCGAAAAATTCGAGATCACCATCCAAAACACCGGCGATACCGACCTGGAGAACGTCCGCATCACCAATCTGCTGCCCCAGGGTGCCAGCGTCGCCAATAACGGTGGCGGCCGTGTCTCCGGCGATGCCATCGGCTGGATGATTCCCAACCTGCCCGCCGGGTCCAGCCAGCGCATCACCACCGAGATCGCCGCCACCCGCACCGGTGAATTTACCAATACCGTCCGGCTCCGCGCCGCCAGCGGCCTCGAAGCCAGCGACTCCTTCACCACCCAATGGCTCGCAGTGCCGGGTGTGACCGTCTCCATCACCGATAGCAAAGACCCTATCCGCGTCGGCGAGTCCACCACTTACAGCATCCAAGTGCGTAACCAAGGCGACTTCGAGCCCGTCAGTGGCACCGTCACCGTCACCCTCAGCGACGGCATCGTGCCCACCGCCGTCGGCGGTGACGCCCAGGGCCAGATCGACGGCCAAACCGTCACCTTCCCCCGCACCACCCTAGAACCCGGTAAAGATACCAACCTCAGCATCACCGCCGAGGGCAACGAGATCGGTGCCGGCCGCGCCGTCATGAACTTCAGCGCCGACTTCCTCGCCGATCCCATCATCAGCCAGGAAGCCACCAACGTCTATTAAGGAGAAGGTTGTCCCCGCTGACCCAGCGGGGACAACCTTTGGA
>PXBU01000423.1 GCA_003566795.1 Puniceicoccaceae bacterium
CGTGTCCCGAAACCCGCCATCCAGCGCCCATCCCAGAACCACTCCGCAGCCACGGTCTCCAACGGGCCGGCAGGAAAAACGCAGACCTCACGCGCATGGCGCAGCAGTGCCGAACTCACCACCCCGGCCGACGACACGACCGCAAAGCGCCGCGATGGATCCAGCTCGAGCCCGTCGCCAGCCGCAACCGCAACACCACAAGCTCCACCCATCGCGGCCAAAGCGTCCATCAGGGTAGGCGCGGCCCCCTCCAGCACCAAATCTCCACCCGACACGGCCTCCAGAACGCAAAAGCCCCAGACCGACCATAGCAGCTGGTCGACTGGGACAACATCGTGGAGAGCGATGTTCAGTGTGACCGCGTCAACGCTCAAAGCAGTACAAACCCAAGCCTGACTTTCTCACCACTTTACCCCTTTCGCCTGCTCCCGTGCCCGGGCATGGGCGATGATGGTCTCCAGTTCCGCATATTTCGGTGTCCAGCCCAGCGTGGAGCGCGCAAGGGCGCTTTCGGCCACCAAAACCGGAGGATCGCCCGGGCGGCCCAGGTCTTCGACGTGGATGTAGTCGCGAATGCAGGTGCCGTCGGGTGTTGGGTGATCAGCTCCAGCGCTTCACCCGCGGCACGCCTGCCTTCCGCACGGCGCAGCATGGCGCTGCCGACCATCCCGCGGTGGCCAGCGATGTGGATTTTCGGCGTGGCGGCGTTGGAAAAGTCAATCACATTGTCCTCAACCGTCAACCTGACACAAAAGGGTTGACTATTTTCAGCCCAGCGAATCGGCGTCCCGCTTGCATATCCTCCGAAAACAAGACATCACAATCAGCCTGCAAAGCCATCTGCACGATCATGGCATCCCAAAACGACAGCTTATGCTCGACAGCCAGACGCGCGGCAGCGACCACGTCATCGGCCAAAGGGCTCATTACGTCGGCCCTGGCGAACAACATCAGCTTTTCCGTCGCAATGCTGCTGTCGACACCGAGCTTGCGGGTAACAGACCAGTAATACTCCTGCAGCACCTGAATTGAAATGACCGCCAAACCCTCGCGGCGCTGGGCCTGCCAGAGGGCCAATGCACACTCCTGCTTGGTTGAAGCCTGCGCGTCATCGGTGTAGACCAGAATATTGCTGTCGAAAAAGCTACGACCGGTCATGAATTTCATCGCGATTGAAGCGCCACTCCCCCCGATGACCACGCGACAGCTGGCTCAATTCGCGCAAACGCTCGAACTCATTGCCCGGTTCACGATACCCGGCCAGTTCCTCCAGATGATCCCGAATCAATTGATTCAGGCTCTTGCCGCGCCGGGCCGCTTCGCTTCTGGCCCTGTCAATCAGCGCCTCGTCAGCCGATAGGGTAATGTTTTTCATGCATATGCACTATGTGTACACAGGCACACATAATAGCAGACACACCCAACACCGCCGCCACCATCGGGCGGACATTTTCCTTCCAGGTCAACTGCACCATTTCCACACAGCGGCTGGGCGGTTCGGAGTGGGTGTTGAGGATGTGGTGGATTTGCTCAGCCAGGCTGTCGCGCTGGCCTTTTGGGAACGGGCTGACTCAATTCGTCCAACAGCCGCCGGATCGTGGCAACGGGCAGGAAAAGTCGTCGCGGTTTGGATGGCAGCGGCGTAAACCCGTAGGACTCGTACAGCGCCAAACGCCTTTCCACGCGCTGTGCGTCACCACAATCCAGCACATCAAGCATCACAACGGCGATACCGATCTGGTCGGCTGCTCTGGCAATCCTGCCGAGTGCGTCAACCAGAAGGTCACCGCCAATACCGTGGCCACGATAGCGCTCATCGCGCCCCATAATCGAGATGAAGGCGGCAGGAATGGTTCCGTGAGACGGACGGGCTCGGGCATAACGAGGCGGCAGCGCTTCGTAGCAGACCGCGTGGGCGTTGAGCGCATAAAATCCGGCCACGATACCGTCGGACGCGACCATCACATAGAGCCGCACATTGCCAGCTGTGGCCAGCTTGTTCGCGGTGCGCTGAAAATAGTGATCGACGGCGGTCACTCCGCAACGAAAGCCCTTCCGCTTGTGCCGGTCTGGATCGAACGGCTCGATGACGAAGGGCCGCTCAACGGCCCCGGTCATTACCGGGAGACCGTCCGGGCGCGACTGCGGTAAGCCGCCTCGCGCAATGCTTCAGTCGGCTCGGGCGGCTCGTCCAGGGCAGCAAAAAAAGCGGCTTGATCTTCGGGAGCAAGCTCCGTGCGTTCATGTGTCGCAATCGTCTCCAGCGCCGCCTGATAGGCCGCATTGATCACGAACGAGGAGTCATCCATGCCGGACAAGCACGCAGCCTGGCGAATCGCCTGCTTGATGCGCGGCTGGGTCCGGAAATGCATGCGCGCATCGTTGCGCTCGCCTGCATCGCTTGCCAGTTGATTGACTGAATTCATGAAAGTGTAGACTCGCGTCTGGCAGCGCTCATTGTACGCCAAATCGGCGTACACAGCAAACGGGAAAACAATGGAACTATGGGCAGCTGCCGGTCTTCAGCACTGCTCGTCCGAGAACACTTCCGCTTGGCCGGTCGACCCATACGCTCAATATGATCGAGCAGGACACCGCAGGCTAAGTGTTCTCAATACCCAACAGTTGTCCCAGGCGATCAGCAACAACTCGTTGATCGGGCTGCGCCAATACACCTGCCTGGCGGATCACGAGCTGATCAGCCAGCGTGAACAGCTTCATGCGCACCACCGATGGCGCTGGCAGGCCTGCTGAGTCCAGATCAGTAATGTCTGCATCCAGTGGCCAATCCGAGTGCCTGGCGCTGGTAATCATCGCCAGGACGGAATGACCAGCGCGCCGGTTGAACAAGCCGACATCGGACAGCACCAACGCCGGCCGCCGTTTTGTGGTCGTGCGGTCGGTAAACGGGAAAGGCACAACCACCACATCGAATGCCTCAAAGCCCACGATAAGCGTCCTCATCTGCCGCCGAAGCCCATTCGCTCAAGGCACCCTCCAGACTCCGGGCAAACGCCAGATCGACCGGGCGGGCCTTGCGAAGCCGGACCAGGTCTTCCTCGATATCAAAGGCGATCACGTCACCGGCCTTGAGCCCAAGCACGCGGCGCACCGGATCTGGAATGGTTGCCTGGTATTTTTTCGTCAACTTGCTGGTCGCGTTTTCCATCGTGAAAACTCCGTAGCGGTCGGCAATGCCAGTATTACCCATTACTTTGACCCATGCAATGACCTAACCAAGCGTCGGCCTACTGCACGAAGAACCCAGGTTCAGCAGACGCTGCACCCCGGCCTGAAACGCCTGGTGAATCACATTGGCCTCGATCATCAGGTTGTCGTAGATGAAATCGGCTGGATAGGTATTGTTGGCATGAGTGCCACCCACCCGGGCCGCGGCCAGGATCACCACATCCGGGCGCACTTCCTGCATGAAGGCGCGCACCGCCGCCTGGTCGGTCAGGTCCAGCTCGGCATGTGTGCGGGTAATCAGTTCCAGCGCTTCGCCGGCGGCACGGGGGTCTTCCAAGCTTCGAAGAATGGCACTGCCGACCATGCCGCGATGGCCGGCGATGTAGATTCTTTTCATTTTCCTGTTGCCAAATTCAAATCTCGATAATAGTCGAGCTATAACGCGCCAAGATTGCGTCATGAGTCATCAGCCGCATGGGTTCTGTCAGTGCCTGTGCCACCAAGATTCGATCAAATGGATCTGCGTGGTATTCGGGCAGGTCTTCTACTGCGACCGCATGCTCCGGCTCGATAGGCAGCACGCCATAGCCCGACTCGCGGAAGTAGCGAAGAGCGTCTTGGCTCGACACTGGCATGTCGCCACGACCAAGGCTATGCTTGATGGCAATCTCCCAAACCGTTGCGGCGCTGATCCAGACCGTGGACCTTGGCGACGCTATCAGATCACGCGCCTTGCTCGACAGTCGCGGGCTGTCGGTAATTGCCCAGAGGGCGATGTGCGTATCGAGCAAAAGATTCACTCTTGCCCACCATGAAACAAGCGGGCGACCTCGGCATTGTGCGCGTCAATGCTCTCCGGCACTTCGAACTGGCCTTTGGCTATACCAATTCGGTTTCCGATCGAAGCACCGTGAATCGGTACAAGCCTGGCAGCCGGCCGTCCGTTGCGGGCAATGATGATTTCACTCTCCCGCCCCTCCTCAATTGCTTGGACCAAACGTGAGAGGGAGGACTTTGCCTCCAGCATGTTGACCGATTGCATTGCGTTTCTGAAATGGACAAACAGATGCTAGTCTAGTCTAGCTAACCGCAGATATCAAGCTGGGTTCGGGCTACAGATACAGTGCCGGGCTGGACGGCGGGGGCCAGGTCGCAGATGATCTTGCGGATCACCAAGGTCTCGTCCAGGCGCAGGCTTTCTTGGCTCAACAAGATGCCGTCGCAGGCTTAGATGCCGCAGGCTTCGCGGTAGTTCAAGGTGGAATTTGCTCAACGCGAAGGTAGGGAATCTTTTTGAAGTCACTATCCCCCGTGACGAAGACTCCTTCCGGATCGACCGTGAGCAGGCTTGCCGCCTGGATAGCATCCGGGGTGCGAAGTCCGTGATGGGCACGCAGTTGCGTCGCTTTGTCCAGTACGACCGTCTCCACGGCGACGACCGACAGACCTGGATCGTGGAAAAACGCATCCAGCCGTTCCAGCGCTGGGGCATTCGCCTCCCGTAGCGGCCGCACACGGCACTCCAGTCGGCTCAAGGCAGAGACCACCAGCACCGGCGCCTCGCCCGCCTCGCGTTCCAGGTCCCGGAGGACCCGACGAACGGATTCCCGCGTGGGCACGTCACCTTCCAGGAGGTAGATGACGGCGCTGGCGTCGAGAAACGCCAGCATCAATCACTCCAGCCTTCACGCTCCGCTTGAAGTTCACGGTCCAGTTCCTGACGGCTTCGCGGCGATGCGGGGGCCGAATCCTCTACTGCGAGCCGGTTCCACAGCCGCGTGCGGGCCTCTACACCGGCCGTCAACCGCTGGAAAGATTCCACGCTCAGGATCACGTAGCGTGGTCGATTACGCTGGATGACGTGAACGGGGCCTTCTTTCAGTGCCTGATCGACTGCACTAATGCCGCGTCGCTTGATTTCCTGCGCCGAGATCACGGTTTCCATCAATCGCTCCAGTACTACTTTCAGTACCCAGAATAGCACTAAAATGACAGTAAAGGCGCACAACCCGACGCTCTTGGAGCGCTCACCCATTCTCCAACGAAACCGGCAAATCCAGCCCGTACGCCTTCAGCAACGCATGCCGCTGAGCCGTCTTCAGATCCTCCGCCACCATCTCCGCGCACATCTCGCGGGCGGTGATTTCGGGTACCCAGCCAAGCTTCTGCTTCGCCTTGGTCGGGTCGCCGAGCAGCGTTTAGACTTCGGCGGGGCGGAAATAACGGGGGTCGATGCGCACCAGGGTCTGGCCGGTGGCGATGACGAAATCTTCCGGCTCGTCCTGCTGCAGCATCATCCACTGCATGCGCACGTAGTCCTTGGCATGACCCCAGTCGCGCAGGGCGTCGATGTTGCCCATGTAAATGTGGTCGATGCGCTGGGCGTAGTCACTTCATGTTGCTCCGCCGAACGATCTCGGCAAAGGCAACGAGATCATCCATGCCGGAATCGATCACCGCCGCGACGATGGCTGGCTCGAGCGTGCGATATTGATGAACAGCAACATTACGGAAGCCCACCATGTTCTGCAGACACGTGCCCAAATCGGCCGGAATACATCGCTCGCGCACCAGAATGGCAAAGGCTTCACGGCTTTCTGACGGGATGCCCAACTGGTCACGTCGCAGCCACATATTGGCCAGATCGATTGCCGTCTCGCAGGCACGCAGCACATTGAGCACCGCGGCATCCTGCAGGTCGTAGCTCCTTGCAAATTCGACACCGGCACGTGCCCGCAACTCCCGCGCACGAGCAGCACAGCGTTGCAGCGAGGTAATCTTTTGGGCCAACACGTCTTCTATAGAAGAGTGCGTCATCGCCCTGAACCTGCATAGCCTATGCCGGTTGCACGGAAGTCTGCCATCAAGTTGGCAATCTCGCGCCGGTAGTGCCCGTAACGCGTCATCGCATGCGCCTCCCAGGCCAGCACCTCTCCCGGTTCCGCGTTGTAAAGCACCACCCCCTCCGCCAGGACCTGCATGCAGAGCACGTCTCCTGACTGACGCAGGTCGACCAGGTCAATCTCACGCCCTAGCGCGCCGGCCAATTGCCCGGCAATCTGCCAAGGTTGCTCTACGGCTTGACCCGGCGGCAGCAATACGGCCACGTCCAGATCGCTACCCGGCCACTGGTCACCGCGTGCCGTACTGCCATAGAGATAGATCGCCCAGACATCAGGAAAGATGTCCAGCACCGACTCACGGATGCGAATTTTCAGTGCATCAAGGGTCAATTCAGCCATGAATCAAGTATATCCGCTACGCTGGTTTTGCCAATCTGCTCGGAAGATAAAGCGAAAATCATGTGCCGTTGACAGCATTTTCCGAGTCTGGGCGGCTGTCAGCATCATCCATTCTCCAACGAAACCGACAAATCCAGCCCATGCGCCTTCAACAAAGCATGCCGCTGCGCGGTCTTGAGATCCGCCGTCACCATCTCCGCGCACATCTCGCGAACGGTGATTTCGGCTTCCCAGCCGAGTCTTTCCCTGGCCTTGGTCGGTCGGGTCGCCGAGCAGGGTTTCGATTTCGGCGGGGCGGCAAAACGGCCGGGGTGCCCGGTTCCCTTAATGGCGTCAGCGCGACCCAGCGTTCTGCGCTGCTTGAACCGCCTTCAAGCCAGTTGCCAAAGGAAGATATAAGGTCATCGGACGGATGGCAATTTCGCAAAAACCGAAACCCTTGTAGAACCGTTTGGCCGCTTCGTTCTTTGCATCGACAACCAGCGCGTAAACCCCACTCTGGACGCTCACCAGGGCGCACCGCTTGATCGCGTCCATCAACAGCAACAGACCGTAATGACGCCCTTGTTGCGTGAGATCGACTGCCAATCGCGCCAGCATCACTCCCGGAATTGGGTACTTTGGGAGCCTTCTGGCCTCCTGCTCAGTGAGATCCTCGCGGTCGATATGGCAGTTGGCCAGACTGTAGTATCCGAGGATACGACTGGGTTCGCCATCGTCGACCAGTGCAGCCTTGTCCAGGCTGCAGACAATTAGCGCCAATGAACCTCGGTGCGCTCATAATCACGCATGGCCGCGATCAACTCGGCAGTCGGCTCCGGCGGATTGGCCAGCGCATCCAGAACGTCCTGATAGCCTGAAGCCGTCGTGGCCACCCGCTCGGCCCTCGCGATGACCGAGCGCGCGTGCTCGAGGGCCGGCTCCAGAACGAACTGGCTCAGTTTGACGCCTTCCAGAGTGGCGGCTCGGGTCAAAAGACCCTTCTCCTCGTGTTTCAGGCGCATTTCCAGGCGGTCTGTTGCGGGATTCATGGCAGCATCTCCGATATTCTTGCTCGCCGTACATTTTACGGTTATTTTTTACAGTTGTCTCACGGGCGGTGATTGCGGGTTGCCAGCCGAGTTTTTCTTTGGCCTGGGTCGGGCCGCCAAGGAGGGGTTTGACTTCGGCGGGGCGGAAGTAGCGTCCCGGTTTCAGGCCATCACCCGCCCATCTCCCCAGTTGGAGAGGACTGTGCAAGGCGGTCACGTCCCCCGGAATCAGCGGTCATCTTCGGCGGAATATACGTTTAGCGCTCTGATAGGAGCACTATATTCATTTAATGAGTCTCTTGGGATTTTTAATTGATTTTTTGTTAGTGCCTAGCCATAATGGCTCCCATAGAGTCGCTAAACCACTTTTCACCTATCCACTGGGAGTGATTATCATGGAATCCCCGATCCCTCTGCCCGTTGAGCGAGCTATCCGCAAGCTGGGCGGTGATATTTCCCTCGCCCGGCGGAGGCGCCATATATCTCAGGCGTCGCTGGCCGAGCGCATGGGTGCGTCAGTATCCACCGTCCGGCGCATGGAGAAGGGCGATGTCCGGGTGCCCATTCACTTCTTAGGCCGTGCGCTGCATGTCTTCGGCGAAATCCACGCGCTGGAGCAGTTGCTGGATACCGCAAATGATGACATCGGCCTGACCTTGATGGACGAGCAACTGCCCAAGCGCGTGCGCAGCAAGTCGGGCGGCTCGGGGGCACTATGACCAATCATCAGTAGAGCGCGGGTACGGTACAGTGATGGGCAGCATGAAGAGCTCGGCGACGCCGATTCGCCGGCAGATTCAGCTTCGCATCGGCAAAGCGGGCACGCTGGTCGGTTCGCTGGTGTATGTCCGACAGGGGCGGCGCGAGAACTGCGCCATCGCCTATGACGAGACCTGGCTGGGGAGTCCGGAGCGATTCAATGTCTCGGCCGATTTGCAACTGGCGCTCGGCTACCAGCCCCATAAGGCCACAGCGCCACAGGATTCAGTCTTTCATGGTGCGATCGCGGACACAGCGCCAGACGCCTGGGGCCGGCGTGTCATCGCCCGTGACCACGCCAAGCGGCGCAAGGATAACCCGCACCTCGCGGCCCTCACTGAGCTTGACTACCTCCTGGCGGTCGATGACTTCAGCCGCGTCGGCGCGCTGCGCCTGTGCGATTCGGACGGTCGTTGGCACCGGACGGCAGCGGCAGGCCGCCGCAGTACCCCGCCAGTGATTGAGCTTGAACGAATCTTCCAGGCTAGCCGTGCGCTGGAGCGCGGTCAGGAAACCACTGAGGACTTGCGCTACCTGCAGGGCAAAGGCACCTCGCTGGGCGGCATGCGGCCCAAATGCACCATGGTGGACGAAGACGGGAGGCTGGCCATCGGCAAGTTCCCGAGCGTGGGCGACTCGCGCAGCGTTACACGGGGAGAGGTGCTGGCTTTAAAACTGGCATTGCGGGCGGGCATCGACGCCGCGCCAGCGCGCATCGTGCAACTCGACGATGTGCCGGTGGCGGTCATCCGCCGTTTCGACCGCGACGGCGCCGATGGCCGCATCCCCTACCAGTCGGCCGCGGCACTGCTACAGGCATCGCGCGAAGAAGATTGCAGCTATACCGAGATTGCCGATGCCATTCGCACCCACGGCCATGCACCCACGCAGGACGTGCAGCAACTCTGGCGCCGTCTGGTGTTCAACCTGCTGATCACCAATGTGGACGACCACTTGCAAAACCACGGGTTTCTGCATGTGAGGCGAGGACTGTGGCGATTGGCCCCGGCCTTCGACATCAACCCGTTCCCGGACAAGGATCGGGAATCCAAGACCTGGCTGTCTGAACAGGATGGACCGATCACCGACGTGGAGATGCTGCTGGCCCGCGCCGCCTACTTCGCACTGGACGCAGATCAAGCGCTGACCGTCCTGGCCGAAGTGCATGCCGCGGTATCGAGCTGGCGAGAGCTTGCGCTGAGCCGGGAGGTCGGATTGCAACCGGCGGAGTTGGATGATTTTGCGCCAGCCTTCGAGCATGGACAGATGGAAGCGATCGCTACATTATTGAAAAGATAACGGAACCAGCACTATCCTGCAAAGGCTCTCCATGCTTGCAAAAATGACATCAAAAAACCAGCTGACCTTGCCCAAGAGCGTGACTGCAGCCGTGGGGGCCGGGGACTATTTCGATGTGGAAGTGCGTAACGGGCAGATTGTGCTGACGCCCGTGCGTATCCAGCGGGCCGATGCGGTGCGCGCCAAGTTGGCAGAATTAGCCCTGGACGAGAAAGATATCGATGATGCTGTCGCGTGGGCCAGATCAACCAAAGGCGCGGCAACCGAGTGAGCCGGGCGATTACCCGCGTGGTATTGGATACCAATCTGGTGCTGTCCGCACTCGTGTTTCAGAGCGGACGCCTCGCTCGATTGCGGCTTTTCTGGCGCAGCGGTGTCTTTACCCCGCTGGTTTCCCGAACAACGGCTGCCGACCTGATTCGCGCTTTGGGCTACGCCAAATTCAAGCTTGCTGCGGCCGAGCAAGAAGAGTGGCGCCCTTGACCCGCCTGCACGATCTGCCTAACTCAGCAAAACCATACCAGCTTTCGCCGCTGCTTTATCAAAGCTCACCACTGACGAACAACCGGCAGCCAGAGCCAGTTGCTGAACCAGGCCATCGGCAAAATCCGCCGTCGAGCCCTCGAAATGACGCAAGGCCTTCCACACCAGTTCGGCTTGCTGAACCACCAACTGCCGAGCCCTGAGGAGCTGCCGAACGATCTGCGCGACTTCAGCACGAGAGGCGTCATAACAACTTTCGCTGACCCAAATCAGTTCGACAAGCACAACCAGGCCAGGCGTCGAAGCTGATCCTTATCCGCGCCCAGCCGGATGGCGTTCCATGGCCAGAAGTTAGGCCGTGTAAGGCCGACCGACCGCACACTAGGCCGGGGTTACATCATCGGAGCAAAAGCCGGGTTGGCGCTGACGATGGCCAGTCGCCCCATGGCCAAAGCATCGGGCAGTGTCGTGTCGGTGGGTGTGTACCGCACGTACCGCATAGCCATCGGTATTGCGCTTGTGCTCTTGCCAAGAAAGCATTACAAATGCCTAATATGTCCATTTTGGACATAATATGGCTTCAAGCAGTCTGGAGCTCAGCCATGAAACACGTTTCCTCCACCGAAGCCAAACAGCGATTCGCCGCCATCCTGGA
>PXBU01000066.1 GCA_003566795.1 Puniceicoccaceae bacterium
CTCATCTTTGCCCTGACTAAAATGCCCACTTTCCGTGAACCCGGTGGCGATGCCCCATTTTTCCAGATAGTGGGCCGCTTGACGCGGCGTGCCCGCTTCGTCGAAGGTGTGCTGGCCCAGGGCTTCTACGTCGGAGCGCAGATCATGTGCTGGACCTTTATCATTCACTACGGGATGTCAGAAGTCGGCCTCAGCCTGTCCGAGGCCCAAAGCTACAATATCGTGGCGATGATTATCTTTGTCAGCAGCCGCTTCATTTGCACCTTCCTGATGCGTTTCTTCCGCCCCAGCCTGATGTTGATGGTCTTCGCCATCGGAGGTTTCTGCTTCACCGTGGGCGCGATCTACCTACCGGGACAGACTGGCTTGATCTCGCTGGTGCTCATTTCGGCCTGCATGTCACTCATGTTCCCCACCATCTACGGGATCGCCTTAAACGGCCTAAAACTGGAAGAAGCCAAGCTCGGCTCGGCCTTCCTGATCATGGCGATCGTTGGTGGTGCCGTCCTGACCAAGTTCCAGGGTAACCTGATCACGGCATTCGACGTGCGGACCTCATTCTGGCTGCCCGCCGGTTGCTTTATCATCATCGCGCTCTACGGCCTGCGCTGCCTGATTGCACATGATAAGGACTTTACCGGCAAGCCCCTGCCCGTCGCACCCCCCGCCGCGAAGTAGAACCGTGGCTTCGCTTGCGAAGCCCGCCGCAACCGAAGGGGCTTTCCTGCGGGAAGCCCGCGAACGTTCGAGAGGTTACGAATAGAGCTTGAGCCGCGCAAGATTCGCCGTTTCGACCGGCTCAAGGCCCTGAGTTCATCGAAGGGCGGGTGGCACTAGCACCACCCCTACGAGTTATAACGGAGGCGGGCCTCATTCCGGCTGCCCGTCGGTCTTCAGCTCCTTGATGCGCACGTTGCGATACCAGACGGGCTTTCCTTCATCTTGAAAGCTGATATAGCCTTCACCCGGGCGGTCCCTCATCGCAGACTCGCTCAGGTCCAGCTCGTTTACCTTCTCACCGTTGAGGATCACTATCAAATGATTGCCGTCGACGGTGATGTTATAGTGGTTCCACTCACCGGGTGCTTTCATCGCGTTGTGAGTCGGACGCTGAGTGCGGATGACCCCACCTGCGTCGTGATGGGTCAGCTCCTCGTCCGGCTTACCATAGATATCAAGAATCTGCACCTCAAAGCCGCTTTCCACATGGTTGTCGAGGTCACCAATACGCAAGAAGACCCCGGAGTTACCCTGCTCCTCAATCTTGAATTCCAGATCGATAATGAAGTCTCTAAACTTGCGGGTGGTGGCAAGATAGTCGTCGAAGCGCTGCCAGCCCCACTCACCTGGGCGCGGCTCGAGCTTGATGGTGTTTTCGTCTTTCACCAGCCAATTGCCATTGGTTTGCCAACCCGAGAGATCCGCACCGTTAAACATTTGGACGAAGCCGTCGTCGTCCTTTTCTGCAACATCACAGGCGACGAAAAAAGTGGCGACTGTGGCGAACAGGGCAAGAGTAGTCTTTTTAAACATAAGGGAACTCATCGCTTTAGATTTAAAACAAAATGATCGTTTTTTGAAGAAAAATTGCCAATTCCTGAAAGCTGGCCCCTGGGCAGACGATAGTTGCTCCGGGGCGGTCTTCCAGAAGTCCCCTAAAAAACCGAAAATTCGACCATTTGTTTTAAGCTCCCCCCATGCGCCCTGTATTACTTATCTTCCTACTGGCCTTCCTCCTGATTGCAAAAATGGCCACCGCCGAGTTGCAAACCTTTCGGGGCTGCCAGTTTGTGGCAGCACCCTGGGCGGATGGGGATAGTTTTTTGGTGCGCTTCCCCGACGGCACTGAGCGCACAGTCCGCATCTATGGGGCCGACTGCCTCGAGGATAAGGTCAATAATCCTACCGACGCCCGGCGGCTGCGCGCGCAGCGCCGGTATTTCGGCATCTCGAATTATGGCGATTCGCCGCGCGACTCGATCGAATTGGCACTAGAACTCGGCGCGAAGGCCACGACCGAGGTGCAGCGCCTGCTGGCAGAGCCCTTTACCGTTCACACTGCATTTGCCGACGGCGGGGGCTCCAGTCGCTACCAGCGGATCTACGCTTTCGTGGAGACAGCGGAGGGCGACGACCTCGCCACCCTCTTGGTGCGACGCGGCCTCGCCCGCGCCCACGGGCTCTACCGGTCCACGCCGGACGGCTCACATCGCGACGAATACCGCCAAAGCTTACACGACGCCGAACTGGTCGCCGCGCGACAAGGCCTCGGCGCCTGGGCCTACACCGACTGGGATGAGCTACCCAAGGAGCGGCAAGCGGAGCGGCGCGAGGAGGAAGAGGAAGCCATTGCCATGGGCCGGGCCATGCCGACCGAGCCACTCTCCATCAATTCGGCGACAGCTGAAGACCTGACGCGCGTGCCCGGCATCGGCGATGTGCTGGCCCAGCGCATTATTGCGGCCCGCCCGTTTGAGGATGTCGACGATTTGAAGCGCGTGCGCGGCATCGGCCCCGCCACGCTGGAAGCGATCCGGGAGTTTTTGGTGCCCTGATCGCCTTCGATTTCAAACGTGACTTCGATTTGGATGGCCGGTGGCCCGTGGGATTTGCCGCCGTCTCTGGTTTTTTTGCGCGGGGCCGACTCTGGGGGAATTTCGCTTCGGGCTTGCTCCCTGCGGCGGGCTGGGATTAACTATCCGAAATCGGATAAAATAAATACCTCCGCTACATTGGACCGCCGATTGCTACTTTAAGCCGAAGACTTGTCGCCGAAAACAATTACCAACAACCCATCCAGGAACTATGTCTGTGGAACCGATCCGCGTCGAACTTGAATCTTTCTGCCAACAATTCAGTGGTGCCTTGCAGCCTTTCAGCGAGGCACTCGATCAAGGCACGGACTCGCTGCGCGAAGCAGCGGAAGGCACATCGCTCCAATCGCTGCTCAGCGGCCTGCAGGACAACCGCCACCGGCTCAAAATCCTGTCGGACAAGGCGAGCCAACAAAATACCTATCTGGTGATTTTCGGACCACTCAAGAGCGGGAAGTCCACCTTGATGAATGCCATCAGCGGAGCTTACGTCAGTGAGGTCACCAGCCTGCCGGCTTACCCCTGCCTGGTTTATGTGCGCGAAGGTGAGTCGCACGGCTTCTCGACCACTGCCTTCAACGGCGACCGCAAGGAATACGCCAGCCGCGATGAGCTGCATGGCTCGCTGGAAGCGGCGCACGGGGCACTGGCGCAAAAGCTGCGCGAGGCCGATGCAGCCGGCACGCCCTTCAACCCGGCACAGGATTTTACCGAAGCGGTCCGGCGCATCGACTTTACCATGCCGGCACCCTATCTGCGGGAGTCAGGCACCATCCTGGTGGATACTCCGGGGCTCTATACCAAGATGAAGTATAGCTACGGCCAACTGACCCGCGAATTCCGCGACACGGCTGCCTGCGCCGTCTTTGTCGTCAAAACGGACAATCTTTTCTTCGAGCAGGTCTTCGCGGAGTTTGCCGATCTGCTGGATGTTTTTTCGCGGGTCTTCCTGGTGGTCAACATCGACTCCTCCAAGCAAGACCTCGGCCCGGACGGCTCACTCCAACCCTCGCTGGAACAGCGTGATCCGAAGCGCATCATCGAAGCCTTTGAAAACCTGACAGTGAGCGCACAAATCCGCTCTGCCATCGACAGCGGACGCCTGCGCATCTACCTGATCGACCTGCTGCAAACCGCCACCCAGAGCCTACAGGCAGGCAATCCAGTCCCGCCGGAGCCCACTACAAACCAGCCGCAAGCATCTGATGGCGACAGCGAGACCGACACGGACGAAGCGGCTGCCGAGCCGACGGAAGCACCGGAAGAGGAAGCACCTGCAGCGGAGAGCAGCACTGCCGCGACGCCCAGCGAACCTGCGATCCCTACCGGCCCGCGCTTGGGCTTCGACAACTTCCTGGAAGATCTGACCGACTACCTCAACAGCAGCGAATACATCGTGGAATTTATGGCGGACAGCCTGCGCCAGGCCGACTCCATCCTGCACGAGGTGCGGGAGAGCGCCCGCGCGCCCCAGATTGCCGAATTGCGGGCCGACATCGAAAGTTTGGAGGCAAAAACCGACGCCACCGGTCGCCAATTGGACACCCTCGCCCAACTGCGCAGCTATGAATGGTCAGGACCGCTGGACGAACTCTCAGCCGAAATTCGCCAGCAGGTGACCGAGCATTCCGGTGCGGTCCTGCCCGAGCTGGAAAAGGCCCTCCACGGCGAGGTCGAAGCGTGGACCATGAGCGATGAGAGCATGCAGCATCTGGTGGAAAACCGCGTCTGTGCCAAGATCGGGGAAGTGTGCCAGCAATCGCGCCGCCGCGCCATCGAGATTTTTGACCGTGCTTGCCACGATCGCAACGGCGGCGTGCGGATCGAGGGGGAGGTCAGCCAGCAGTTGCAATCGCTGAACCTTTCCTTCGACGATATTTATACCCACTTTCAGGGCACCGTCCACGAGCATCTGAGTGCCGGGGCGGAGCTACCCGACAGCTCTGGCCTCCAACAAGCACTACCGCTGCGACGGCGGTTCCTCGACTATCTCCTCTTCCGCAGCGAGGACCGGGTGCGACAGCGCCTCTTCGGCTCCGAGAACCCATCCGAGCGGCCGTTTACCACCAAGAGCAAAGCCAAACGACTCAGCGAGGAAGGTATCCGCGAATTCTGTGGCAGCGTGGGCGACTACGCGCGACAATGCAATTTGACGACACTGCAGGAGGCTTTGGAGAATCTGCTGCGAGACTATCGCGAAGCCTTTCAGGCAGATGCCCGCCAGCGGGTCGAGGCCCGCCAGCACGAGCTGCAAGCTGAATACAACGAGGCAAAGGCCCAACTCGAACTACGGCAAAAAGTGTTGCACACCCTCGATGCGTTGGAGGCCGCTGCCGACGAGCTGGAATCCAAGGTCGGTCACCTGCAACACAGCTTCGTTCCACACAAAGCCGTATTTGAACTCGATTACGAAAAGGAACCGCCCGCAGACTCCTCAACTTAGAATCCTATTCATAATAAAGTAAGAATAAATTTCGTAGCGGAACGGCGAAGCCGTTTCGATGCCCATCGCGAGAAGGTATCATTTCGAAATGGGTTCCCCATTCCGCTACAAATTAAAAAATTTATCTGATCCTTAAACCAACACCCCCCTCCTTAACCAACACCCCCTATGGACATACAGCGCTTCTTTGATCACTGGCAGCTCGAGGAAAACCCCTTTCAAGCGGAAGAGGCCCGCAACGACGCCGTCTATGCGCGGACGATGGGGACCACCGTGACCCATCCCGATTTTCAAAAGATTTTCGGGCAACCCACCGTGCCCAGCACCTCGATTGTTTTCGGGGAGAAAGGCAGCGGCAAGACAGCCATGCGGCTGATGATGGAGCGACGCTTCGAGGCACACAATGCGACCCACGACCAGGATCGGGTCTGGATGGTGCGCTACGATGACCTCAACCCCTTCCTCGACCAGTTGGCCCACGCCGTCAGCCCGCAGAATCCCGACGCCTGCCTGGATAAGATCCGGCTGGCCGACCATCAAGACGCCATCCTCAGCCTGGCCGTCACCGACTTGGTGGATCAACTGCTCTACGACTTGAAGGATCCGGACACGCGCCGCCGCCGCAAGACGGTGCGCAAGCTCAGCAAAGAGCTGCGCCTCGACCTCGCCGTGCTGGCACTGCTCTACGACAACCCCCGGCACGGGGAGCGCGATACCCGCTGGCGTCACCTCAAGCGGCTGCTGCGCATCGGCCAGTTGGTCAACCGTCAGGGGCACGGCGCGATTGTACTCGGCTGCGCCGCCATCGGCCTAACCAGCGGCGGGCTCTGGTATTTTAGCGAGAGCATCCGCTGGGAGTGGCAGTTGCTGGCGGTGGCCGGGATTTCCGGCTTTCTCGGCTTCGGCTTCACCTGGCTCTCGCGTTTCATCAAAAACGGCTTCCGCGCCCGCAAAGTCTGCCGCGAGATTCGCACCATCGCGCGCAATGCCCGCTTCTTCAGCGACCGGCTATGGGACCTGCCGGGGCACCATGGCGTGGAGCGCCTGCTCCCCGAAAAGGGCGACCAGGACAAACGCTATGAGGCCACCAAGCGCTTTTTCCAAATCATCAACCGCCTCGGCTACGGAGCGCTTACGGTCTTCGTCGACCGCATTGATGAGCCAGTCATGATCCACAGCGATAGCGAGCGCATGCGTAAGCTGGTCTGGCCGATGCTGAACAATAAGTTTCTCCAGCAAGAGGGCTTCGGCGCGAAGATGCTACTACCCCTCGAACTGAGCCACCTGCTCGACGGAGCCGATGCCGACTTCAAGCAACAAGCCCGCCTGGACAAGCAAAACATGATCAACCCCCTGCGCTGGACCGGCTCCACCCTCTACGATCTCTGCACCTCTCGCTTCCGCAACTGTCAAAGCGCCGAGGCCGAGCCGATCAAGCAACTCAGCGAGCTGTTCGAAGACGATGTCGACGAGCGCGACCTGGTGGATGCCCTCGATCAGATGCACCAGCCGCGCGACGCCTTTAAATTCCTCTATGCGGTCATCCAGCGCCACTGCCAAAATACCACCGGCGAGAGCGGCCACCACAAAATTCCCAAGCTGACCCTCGACTTTGTGCGCCAAGAGCAAAGCCAGCGCGTGGTCAACCTCTACCGCGGAAATTAGCATCCCAACCCGTCGCCGAATTCTTAATCCGTCCGCGCAGGGCACTCCGAGTCCTTGAGACGATTGAGATGTCTGGAAAAGGCACCCATCACGCGCAGGTGTAAACGCGCCTGCGTATTGGCGTAAATCCACCAGGGCAGCGTGGGGGAAAATCCGTGGATCGATGCGATCATGCAGGATAACTCCGGGAAAAGCCGAAATTCGAGCCGCCCAAGCGGCTCAACCTTTCGGGAGAGAATGCCGCCTGAAATATAAAACGCGCAGCGTCTCGGATTCCCCTGCGAATAGGGTGTCGGGCTGAGTTCGAGCAGTATCAACCGGCCACTTAGGCTGGTAAAACGGACCACCCCCGCACCATCCGCAGCGGCGGAAATCAGCCCCCGAAAACGACGCGTCAACCAATGCGCATATTCGTCAGCAACCGCCCGAGCCGACCAGCTCGGCGGATAGTGCATCCGCTGAACGGAACGCACCCGCCTCGCCTGCTTGATCGACACATGGTCGGCCGCCCTCGTTGAGCTGCGCGGATTCGGTTTCGGATTGCCCGCATCGTCCACACTCTTGCAAAACGAGTCCTCAAACGGAATCAAACGATCACTCAAACGCTCCTGCAGGGCATTAGGCCGGGCCACCAAGTCGTATTGCAGGCTCTCTTGCAATGGCCCGACCAGCGCAGGCGGCACGCTGCCAAAGAGTGCCACCCATTGCTTGGATAAGCCAAACGCATTATACGGAAAGTTTAAAAATCTGGCGCGCTTCCCTAACATCTCGGCAGTTTTTGTGATCATCTCCCGATAGGTCATCGGCGCGTGCCCGCCGAGATCGTAAGTGCCCCCGGGGAGATCGCCATCGCACAAACAGAGCTCAAATGCCTGGCAAATATTGGTAATATCGATCGAGTGCGTCTTCGAGCGAACCCAGGCAGGAAGCAACATCACCGGTAAGCGGCGCACCAAATTCACCAGCAGCGAAAACGAAGAACCGCCCGGCCCGAAAATCAACCCGGCGCGCAGCACCGTGACAGTGACGCCCCGCGAGCGCATCACCTGCTCCACCTCCAGACGGCTCTGCAAGTGCGGTGACAGCGGCCCGGTCACTTCCGGCCCCGGCATCAGCCCACTTAAATAAATGACGTGCTTGAGCCCGGCAGCTTCCGCAGCCCGAATAAAATTATCGGCCAGGAGCAAATCGGTATCCTCGAAACAACTCTGCACCAGACGACTGGACGGAGCCATCGAATGCACCAAATAAATCCCGATATCGCTGCCCTCCAGTGCCGCCGTCACCTTGGGCAGCGAGTAGAGATCACATTCATGCCAGGAGACTTCCTGCCCGGCAGCCTGCGCCGTAACCACATTGCCACTACGGGAGAGCGCCCGGATGCGATACTGCCCGCGAAGATGCTCGATCAGATGCGTCCCGACAAAACCACTCGCCCCGGCGAGACTGATGATTGGCCGGGACTGAGCTGATTCGTCGGACATCGATGAACTTGTTGGACCGGCCCTATGCCGCCAGGAAGCTCTCCAACATCCAAATTGTTTTTTCGTGCACCTGGATACGGGCAATCATCAGATCCTCGGTCTGGGCATCGCCAGCTTCGGCACTCTTATCCCGTGCTTGCTCGAGATTGCTCACGAGCTTTTTATTCACATCGACGAGGTGAGCGACCATTTTGTCTGCTGGGGAGTCTTCCGGAATTTCCTTAATTCCCGCAATTTTGGCGAGGTTTCCCAGGCCGCCGGGTGCCAGCGCACCGAGGGCACGAATCCGCTCGGCGATCTCATCCACCGCAGTGAAGAGTTCGGTGTATTGCTCCTCAAAGGCGTTATGCAGTGAGAAGAAGCTATGCCCGCGCACGTTCCAGTGGCAGATGTGCGTCTGCCCCAGCACGGCATACGAATCCGCCACAACTTGACGGAGCGCTTGAACAACAGGATTCGATTTTTGGACAGTCTTTTTAGTTTTAGGCATAACCAAGAGCATACGTTAACCGCCTCATTTGTAAACCAAATATCTGCTTTTATCCGATGCCGGATGCCGCCTGCTTGACTTTGGCCGCCCATCCGCAGACCTTTTCTGTTCCTATTTAATTGCACCCGCCCATGGACACCGCGACCCTCAACTATGAACCGATGGTCTTCAATCCCCGCCAGGGAGATGAAGCGCCGCTCACCGCTATTCAGCAAGAAGTGCTGGAGCTCAAGCAGTCGCGCAACGCCATCATCCTGGCGCATAACTACCAGGTGGATGCGATCCAGCGAGTGGCTGATTATGTGGGTGACTCGCTGGGCCTGGCCTACCGGGCCGAGGAAGCGCAGGCCGACTGCATTGTTTTCTGCGGGGTCCACTTTATGGCGGAGACCGCCAAGATCGTGAACCCGGACAAACCGGTGCTGCTGCCCGACATGGATGCAGGCTGCTCACTCTCGGACTCCTGCCCGGCAGAAAAGCTGGCCGCCTACAAGGAGGCTAACCCTGAAGTCTATGTGGTGGCCTACATCAATTGCTCGGCGGGAGTCAAAGCCCTCTCGGATGTGATCTGCACCAGCGGGAATGCCATGAAGATTGTGGAGCGGGTGCCGGAGGACCGGCCCATCCTATTCGTGCCGGACCAAAACCTGGGTCAATGGGTCTCGAAGCAGACCGGACGCCCCATGCGTCTCTGGCCCGGCTCCTGTTATGCCCATGTGCTCTTCACCCAACAGTCCATCGAGCGGCTGAAGTTAAAATTCCCGGAGGCGCTCGTCGTCGCCCACCCCGAATGCGTCGAAACCGTCCGCGACAATGCCGACGAAGTGTGCAGCACCGAAAAGATGGTCGGCTTCTGCCGCGAGAGCACCGCGCAGCAATTCATCGTCGTGACGGAAACTGGCATGATCCACCGCCTGCAGCGGGAGGTGCCGGAGAAGACTTTTATCGCCGGCCCCACCGATACCTGCGCCTGCAACGAGTGCCGCTTCATGAAGATGAATACCATCGAGAAGTTGCGCGACTGCCTGAAGGATATGACGCCGCAAATCGAAATGCCGGAGGAGCTGCGCCGCAAGGCCTACCTCCCAATCAAGCGAATGCTGGAATGGAGTAAGTGAACCAGGCGCAAGTCACCTACCGCTACGACCGAATCAAGGCACCCTTTCTCGGCATATTGGAAGCCGGGTGGAGCACCTTTGCCCTGGTCATCGCAATCCGCTACTTCGATGCCAGCGAGACGCACAAGGCCTTCATCGCTGGCTCGGGGCCGATCGGATTTCTGCTGACACCGCTGACGCTCTTTCTCGCCGCGCAGCTGCGGGCGCGCCCAAGTCTGGCCTGTGCGGTGGTGTTCGCCAGCTCGGCAGTGCTGCTGGTGGGTGCCAGCCTGGTCCAGACGCTGCTGTTGTTCTCCGCCCTGGTGGTCACCAGCCAAATGACAGCGGTCCAGCACGGACCACTGCTGCTGCAAATTTACACCGAAAATTACTCCGCCAGAGAGCGCGGCGGCCGAATGACGGTGCCCTACATTCTGACAGCGATCTTTGCGATGCTCTTTTCCTTCATGGGCGGCCAGATCCTCGACTGGAAGCTCAGTGCTTACCCTCTGATCTTTCTGATCATGGCCGGGGCCGCTTTGCTGGCGGCATTGGCCTGCCGACGCATGCCCAGCTCTCCCCTCTCGCGGGAACACGTCGGCAACCCCTGGCAAAACTTCAGCCTGATGTGGAAAGACCGGTTCTTCGGCTTTCTACTCGGCTCCTGGATGCTGCTGGGCCTCGGCAACCTCATTGCCGTGCCGGTGCGGGTCGACTATCTCGCCAA
>PXBU01000127.1 GCA_003566795.1 Puniceicoccaceae bacterium
GTCAGCGCCCATCGCCCGCTCAAAATCGGCAAAGACCCCGTATTGTTCAAAATCCGCATCCTGCTGGCGGGATAAACTGCGCAGGGGCACTGCATTCGCATTCATCGTGCGGCGGATGCGGTGCTCGTTTTGCAGCGAATCCAGGCCAAAGTGCATTTGTAGGTCGTTGTCAAATTCCCAGTCGCTTCCCACGCGGGCACCCATCGTCTTACGGTCAGGATTCGAGCTGGCAGGATTGGGCATCATCATGCTGGGCTGGAAGTTGCGCAGGCTGAAGTTATCCATGACGTGGTCCACATAGTTGTAGTAAACCTGCGCTTCCATGCCGTTATAGTTTCGGGCCGTTGTTGTTGAATGACTCCATTTGATTCCCAGACTTTGCCGGTCGAAAGCCACCCCATCCATAGCGCGGTCCGCGTAGGCCGCTTCACCATCGCTCACAATACCACTTAGCTCCAGGCGATGGTCTGGGGCGAAATTCCAGCCCAGTCTGGCATGGGCGCTGCGACGCTCGTAAGCCGACGGCACTTTACGGCCACGACCATCGTCGTAGTCGTCGGCCGCAGTGCGGGTCAGGCTGAGACGGGCATCCCACTGCGGATTGCCTGCCTCCGCATCCAGCAGCTGATCATTACGACCGAAGGCACCTACGGTCAGTTGCGTCATACCTTCGATACCCAGCGTATCAAACTGCGTGGGATCGCGCTCGAAACGCACCGTGCCAGCGGAGTGTCCCGCTCCGTAGCGCACGCTCTGTGGCCCACGTACCAGCACAATCCGGTCATAAGCCCCCGGGAAAACATAGGCAGTAGGCGGGTCCATGCGGTTACCGCAGCCTCCCAGGATATTTTCACCGTCGAGCAGGATGCCGATGCGTGAGCCTGCCATGCCGCGGAAAACGGGATCCCCATCTGTGCCACCTTTACGGATTACATTGAATCCGGGAACCGTACGCAATATCTCAGCCCCGTCCCCGGCGGGAATCGGCTGAGCGGGGTTTTTGGGGTCCAGTTCCAGTTGAATTGGATTTCGATAGTCGGAGGCGACGACCACCAAGGGTTTGAGCTGATGTATTTCGGTGGCTGCGGTAACTTCGGTGAGAAACGGCTGACTGTGTGTCTCGTGGCCTGGTGAGGCCCCGGAAAACGCCATCAGGCTAATACTGAGTGTTAGCATACTGTAGGCCGGTGTCTTAAATGTGTGCATAGGATCTGAATGTTGGAAAGGATTGAAAAGTGGAGGAATGGGGGTGAGTGAGGACGTTGGGCCGTAGGACGGTAAGCGTAAGCAGGGCATACGCCGCAGTGGTGCCTGCGCTTGCGCATGGCAGCATCGCCGTTCAGGCGATGGCTCCGGCGGTCAGTGAAGAGCATGGTAACCGTAGGATTAGGGTGCAGACAAATACCAGCAGCGTGGCCGTTACTCACTCGTTGAACCTCGGCAGGATAGTGCGCAGTGCGAATGCGCCCTGGCCCTTTAAATCAGTCGCTTGGGCGGTGGCGCAGGCGTGGCCAGCGGCGCGCTGGGCGGTAGGCGGCAGCTGCCTGCGTGCTCAAAAGTTTCCCGTGGGCGATCCAGCGGCACTACGCGCTCGATATGTGGGATCAAGAGGCGAAAGTCCTCCGCTGCGCGGAAGTTTGAATTCTGGCTTTTATTGTCTTGCTCAACTGCTTCGATCATTTGACAGAGCCCGCAGGGACGCTGGCCGGAAAACGTGTCTACTACAGCACTCTCCAGCGTGCTCTCCTGCGTGTAGCTGACTAACATGTAGGACCAGGCGGTTACTTGCAGCACAACTTGCGGGCCCAGCAATAGCACGGTACACAATACAAGCCAGAGCACCCTAAGAGGAAAATTTAGCTGAGTGAATCGCTGGGGCATGAGTGGAAATTAACAGAATGCGCTCGAAGCTTGCTTGATCTGGATCAATTAGTTTTCAGATGCACGCGCTGATGGCGGGTAGTAACTAATTTCCAGCGAGATGTTCATGGCTTGCTTTGGTTAAGTGTATCGCAAAAAAGGCGGGCTCGATGTGCGGTGCGGCTTCCTCCGCGGGAAGTAGTTGGAAGCTATCGTCCAGATAAACACCCGCTTCCAGTTTCTCAATCTAAGAATCTATAGGACACCCATAAAAATGCCCAGAAATACCTTGACCGAAGGCGGAAATATGAACATAAGATCAGCTAAAGATGCCGATAGCTCGAAAAACAATTGTGGATGTCGGTCAGGTAGGGGTGTATCACTGCATTTCCCGCTGCCCCGATTTGCTTCGCGCATTCCCCTCTCGCTGTTCGGCGGGACGTCGTTGAACGCGTGCGTCGTGCGTTTCTGTGCGGGGTGGATGCTTGCACGGGGACCAACTACGAGCACCCAATCACTCAACACGTAAACGGTAAAAACGTCGGTCAAAGCCGACTTCACTGACGTCAAAACGATAGCGCACGTAGTCGAGCGAAGACAAGTTGACTAGGCTCACCGTAGGAAGTTCAGGAAGAAGGACCCAATCCTCTAGATTTGTTGAGGTTTCCAGTTGCCAACTCGAGATACCTTCGTCTGCAGCGGGGTCGGTAAAAGCGGCCCCCAGTGCGGTGAACTCGATACGTGCGCCCCCGTCGACGGGGGTGCGTGTAAGTGGGTTGGGGCTAAATTCGGTGGGGTCCAAACCGAGGAAGTAGGCCATGCGGTTGGTCAGCCCATCGCCACTGAAATCATTGTCGGGGCTGGCGGTCTCGCCCGCAGGTAAGTCAGTGCCGGCAGCCCAATCGTTGTAACTGGTTCGCCTAAGTTGCACGGCTCCGATGTCAGCACGACTTCCGTTCTCGCGGCGACTCACGCCGCGGATGTCAAATTCGGGTTCGTAGGGGCCGCCATCGATGTCGAGCGGTATGGCACCGGCCAAGGTGCTGCCTGGAATTGGCGGCATGATAAAGACGTCCCCCTCACCATACGTCGCGAAATCTCCGAGCGGAGCCTCCAAGACGTCGCCAAGCACGGCAGGACGTTGATCGGAACCCTGCAGTGGATCAATCAACTCAGAACGCATGCTGCCGATAAAGTTGTGGCCGTTCGAAACGAGCACGGCACCCGGGTTGAGAGCAATATCTCCAGGGAGTGCTTCTGGGCCGGTTGTGTTTCCTGCGATGATGCTGCGTTCAATGGTAACGGCACCCAATTCACCAATCTTCCGAATAGCAGCCGGCGCAGAGCCCCCGACAAAGGTGGCGGTCTGTTTGTTGTTGGTGATTGTGGAGTGGCGGAAGGTGACCCGATCACCATTGGTGCCGAAATAGACGGAGGTAGTGGTGCCCTCGTTCCTCGTGAAGATCGAATTTTCGACCAAGAAATTATTGGTTCCACCGACGATGACCGGGCCACCCGGAGCGCCTTCTCCGTTAGAAACAAAATTACAGCGCTGAATGGTGAGCCATCCGACCTTAGAATTACCAACTCCGGATATTTTTAAAACGGTAGCAGCGCCTCCGCCCATACTCGTATTGCCGAAGAATAAGCTGTCGCGAATCAATGAACCTTCCAGGCTGCCAAATACACCGAATACGCCGGCATCGTTTGAGCTCGCCCCATTACCGGAGTTGAACTCAAAAATTGACTCAGCTACATCCAACAGGGCTCTCTCTAGAAACACCACGCTAGCATTTGTACGTGACGTGGCTCCCACCTTTCTAGACCGATTATTGAAAAAGTAACTGTTGTGAATAGTCAAAGTTGGTGGAGCTGGTGCACTGCCCATTCCCTTGAAGTAGATCGCTCCGGCCGTCGCATCCAGATCGGTTCCCGAAACCAGGCGACCAGCCAGGTTGTCGATGAAGTGGCAGCCGATCACCCGGAGATGAAGTCCCTTGTTGCCATCGCTTTGGCTGTAGTGGACCGCTCCACCTTCAAAAGGATCCTCATCGATGGTGCCATCGCGAAGTTCAAGGTGCGAGAGTTCTATAATTCCTTCGACATTGCCTATTTCAAAGAGTCGATGATTCGAGTCCTTCGAACGAATGATGGGCCGGGGCAGATCGGGGTCAGCCGCAATCGTGACCGGTATATTCAACGGCAATGCCCTTTCAAGCTCGATCACCGCTTGGCCGGGCGCTGCGGCTGCCTGTAGGTCGTGCAGGCGCAGTTCGGTCAACTGGCTACCCATAGAATAGCGCGGTACCGCTTCGACAACTAACTCTCTGCGCAGACTGCCAGCCACATGTTCGTCGGTGGAGCCATAGTCGTCGGTGGAGCTAAGGTAAACAATCTGCTGAGCAAATGCCGGGGTCGCGCAAAGACTCAGAAGGAAGATGCCAGCGAGCGGGCGAAGGTCAAAACGCTGTGATAAGCCAAGGCGTGAAAAATGGTTGGAAAACATTAGTTCAAGCATGTTTATGACGATTATCATGTAAAAACAGTTAGGCCATGATTACATTATCGCGGTGGAAGAAAACAGCCCTTCCGCAGGAGTCAATGGTTTTTTTTAGGGCTGAATCCTCCCCCCATCGCCTATGCAAACTTGATAGTATTCAAATTTTCGCCCTTTTAGGAAGTGAAAAGGGGGTCAACGTAGATAAACATTCCGCAGAAACGTAAGATCAAGTCCCCGACTCGTGATACGGCCCCGGATCCTCGGCGCACTCAAGTGCTTCCGCTGGCTCAATGGCATCGAGTTCATGGGCGATGCGATCCCGTTGTGTTTCGAGGTCGTAGCGGCGCTGGAGATTGATCCAATATTCGGCAGTGGTGCCAAGGTATTTACCCAGTTTGAGGGCGATGGTCACGGTGATGTTTTGCCGCCCCGTGCAGATGCCCGTAATCGTGCTATGTGCGATATGCAGATCCTTGCCGAGCCGGTATTGGCTGATGCCATAGGCGTCGATTCCCTCCTTGAGAACCAGTCCGGGATGCTGGACAGGGGGCAACTGTGGGGTCGTGCTCATGTGCTTTTCTTGATTTAGTGATAATCGACAGTGTCGACGTCATGGGCATTGCCGGCTTCCCACCGGAAGCAAATGCGCCACTGTTGGTTGATACGAATACTATGCTGACCGGATCGATCGCCAAATTGTAATCATCATCGCGCTCCATCTGATAAGTGCTCCTCCTGAATAGCCTGATGGATGGTGCTCCCGGGCAGATTCGAACTGCCATTTGCGGCTTCGGAGACCGCTGCTCTATCCATTGAACTACGGGAGCCTTGATTGGAGGGGAGTTTTGGTAGGGACCGGATGAGGTCAACGCGAAAAGCACGCTTTACGCTTGCGCTGAAAAGATTACCGCGCAATCTCCCCCGCTTTGGTGCCCTGCTAGCGAATTCCCAGGGCCTGCCATCCGGCTAACCACTGAATTCATGAAAGCGCTTGTCATCTACTCCGGTGGTCTCGATTCGACCGTCTTACTCTACCACCTGCATGCGGCGGGGCATGCGCTCGAAGCACTATCGGTCAATTACGGCCAGCGCCATAGTTGTGAGCTGCAATGCGCGGCCAGCATCTGTGCCCAGTTGGAGGTGCCCCACCAGGTCGCGGATCTCTCATCGATCCGGCCTCTGCTGGCCGGCAGTAGCCTGACTTCGGCGGATATCCCGGTGGCCGAGGGGCACTACACTGAGACAAGCATGAAAAGCACCGTGGTGCCCAATCGTAACATGATATTCCTCGCGCTTGCCACCGGTCATGCGCTGTCGATCGGCGCACAGCAAGTCGCCTACGCCGCCCACAGTGGCGACCACGCGATTTACCCCGACTGCCGCAATGAATTTGCCGATGCGATGGAGAAAGCCATGGCCCTCTGCGACTGGAAGCAGGTCGCCCTCTCCCGTCCCTTTGTCGATTGGACCAAGGCGGACATCGTCGCGCGAGGTGCCGAACTTGGGGTAGCCTTTGATCAGACCTGGTCCTGCTATCAAGGCGGCGACCAGCACTGCGGTCGCTGCGGCACCTGTATCGAACGCCGCGAAGCCTTCGATCTGGCGGGCGTGGCGGACCCGACCCGCTACTCCGAGGGCGCCCCCTGCGTCACCACGCTCCGAGCCAACAACTGGAGACTGGCAGAGACCTGAGACTTGAGACCTGAGACCTGAGACCTGAGACCTGAAAATTGAGACCTCCGTCCACGCATCCCATCTCCCATCTCCCATCTCCCCGAAAAGAATATGCTCACCTGTAAGAAAAGTTATCGCGACATTCCCTTTGCCCACCGGCAGCACTTGCACGACGGGCATTGTGCGTTGATTCACGGGCACAACTGGACCATCACCCTGACCTTTGCCTGCCGCGAGGTGGATGCCAACGGCTTCGTGGTGGACTTCGGCAAGCTGGGCTACCTGAAAGACTGGATCAATAAGCACCTTGATCACGCCTGTCTCTTTAACGAGGACGATACCGCCAAGGACCAGTTACTGGCCGACTACGGGGAACTGCTAAAGCCCTACATCCTCCCTAATTGTTCCTGTGAGGGCCTCGCGCACCACCTCTACGGGAAGTTCAACCCGATGGTGCGGGAAGCGACCGAGGGGCGAGCGTGGATCGTCGCGGTGGAAATCGAAGAAGACTCGAAGAATTCGGCTGCGTATGAGCAGGCAGAATAATTTACGGCAGAATAATCGATAACCATGCTGCCGATACACGAACAGTTCTATAGCTTTCAGGGGGAAGGCAACCATGCGGGGCGGGCGGCCTATTTCATCCGCACCTTTGGCTGTCCGGTGCATTGCCCCTGGTGCGACTCGGCTGGCACCTGGCACCCGGACTACATCCCCGAAAAGATCGAGCGTATTTCTCCCGCAGACCTTGCTTCGGCGGCAGCCGCCACGCGCGCCGAGTTTGTGGTAGTCACCGGCGGTGAGCCTGCCATCCACGATTTGCGGGCATTGGTCGATGCGCTGCATGTGGTGGGACTCAAGGCACATCTGGAAACCAGCGGTGCCTTCCCCATCAAGGGTGATTTTGACTGGGTCACGCTCAGCCCCAAGCGCTGGAAGCTCCCCCTGAGCTCCAATCTCGCCCTGGCTGATGAGTTCAAAATCATCGTTGATTCCACCGATGCCATTGCAGCATACACGGCTATCCTGGCGGCAGCGGAGAGCAGCGAAGCTCCCCGAAAACGCCCGGTTTGGCTACACCCGGAGTGGTCGCAGCGAGCCAACGGGCCGATCCTGAATGCGATCACCGACTGGGTGAAGCAGCACGGTGCCCCGTACCGCGCCGGCTGGCAGCTGCACAAGCCTTACCAAGCGGATTTGCTTGATCCAAAAAGTGCCCAAGCCGCCCCACTGGGCGGCGATATCGGGAAGGGATACTGACGCGGCCATTTCGTAGGGAACCCGCGAAGGCGGGGTCGACCTTTGTATTCAGAAGCGCACGTCGACACGGCTGTCGCCGCGTCGCTACCAGACCGAGCAGGTGCCTACTCTTTCACGTAGGCTTTAATAATTTTTTGATCCTCAACCGGTTTGTCGCGTGGTCCGGTCTCGGTCTGCTCGATCTTTTTAACGTTCTCGTAGCCGGCCACCACCTTGCCGAAGATCGTATGCCGGTCGTTCAACCAATTTGGTTTGCTGGTGGTAATAAAGAACTGGCTGCCATTGGTGGTCGGCCCGGAGTTTGCCATCGCGAGCAAACCCTCCTGGTCAAAGCGCAGCTTGTCTGAAAACTCGTCCGGGAAGGGTTTATCCCAAATCGACTGCCCACCGGTGCCCGTGCCCAGCGGATCGCCCCCCTGAATCATGAAACCTTCGATCACCCGGTGGAAGATCAGGTCGTCGTAGTAACCGTTTTCAATGTGGCCCACAAAATTAGCGACCGCGAGCGGTGCCTCGCTGGGATAGAGTTCGATTTCGACTTCGCCTTGGGTGGTTTCCAGCACCACGTTGATATTTCCCTTCTGGCCCCACTCCTCAATAACGGTGGCAAACTCAGACATTTCGGCTTCCCGCGCTGTCGTTTGCTCGGCCCGCAGAGCAGCTTCTGCCGTCTCCATACGATTTTGAATGTAGGTCTGGAAGGCTGGCATGTTCGCCGCAATGGCCGGATCCATTTCGCTTGCAGCGGCACCTTTGATGAATCCATCACGGATGGCACCGGCCTCATCGGCACCGAAGCCCAGCTCCTGAACGCCAGACTGCACGAAGACCACAGCACCAATTTTCTCCAAGGCACCGGCGGAGAAGCCGGGTAACTCGGCCTCGGAGTTCTGCACTGCCTCGGCACGGGCCTGTGCCTCGCCGAAGGCTGCCTCGACTTCTTCCTGGGGTAGCGACATGATATCGAGCTCGCCAGCCACCGCCTTTTGGAGGCCGCCAGCCATTGCTTCAATATCAGCTTTATCAAGTTGCAAGGCGCTGACTCCACCCCCCAAAGCAGTCAAGTAGCCCAGCATTTCGTGGAGCTCCTGCTCCGAAATTTCCGATGCCGGCGCGGCGATCTCAACGGAGGAAGAAGCAGTTTCCGCCCACAGGAAGGGAGCTGCGAGAAACAGTGGCAAGAGAAAGAAACGACTAGTTTTTGATATATTCATGTTCAGGATTATTGAGTAATAGTTTAGACTGAAACACAGGCTATCCGCCCAGGTCAATGCCGCAGCGGATGGATTGCAGACAGGTGGACAGCGAAATTGTTCAAGTGCCGAGATCGTATTGGTCGATTCTTTTACGCAGGGTCGCCCGGGTGATACCAAGAATCTGGGCTGCCTTGACTTGCTTGCCGCCTGATTCCCGGAGTGCGCATTGGATAAATTCGCGCTCGGCGCGTTCGAGGATATTTTCTCCCTGATCTGCACGAAGTGCCTGATAGGCGGCATCGAATGAGTCCATTCCCAGCGAAATCGGCGAGACAGCATTCTGGTTGATTTCTGCTGCAGCGCCCGCTGGTGCCGATGCGCCCTCCACATCCTCGTCACCGTCGGACGGGGATGTTTTTCCAGCCGCATTAGCCCCCACCGCTGCGAGGAGTTCTGCCGGCAGATCCTTGACCAAAATAGTCTCGCTCTGGGCCATGACCGCACTGCGGTAAATCATGTTTTCCAGCTCCCGCACATTACCGGGCCAGTTGTATTTTTGCAGCACCGCCAACGCCTCCGGCGAGATGGAATTCACATGCGCCTTACTCTCAGCCGCCAAACGCTTCAGCGCAAACTCCACCAGCAGCGGAACATCCTCCATCCGCTCGCGTAAGGGCGGCAATTGGATGCGCACGACATTCAGCCGATAGTAGAGATCCTCGCGGAAGGTCTTCTCTTTAACCATGGCTTCGAGCGGCTTATTGGTGGCAGCCAGCATGCGCACATCCACTTTGATCGTCTCACTACTGCCCACGCGCTGGATCTCGCCCTCCTGCAGCGCACGCAAAATCTTGGTCTGGGTGGTCAGCGCCATGTCGCCAATCTCATCGAGAAAGATGGTGCCACCATCGCAGAGTTCGAACTTCCCGATGCGTTGACTGGTCGCACCCGTGAACGAACCTTTCTCATGCCCGAACAATTCGCTCTCAATCAGATTTTCGGGAATCGCCGCGCAGTTGACCGCGATATACGGCTTCTGCGAGCGTAAACTATTTTGATAAATCGAGCGGGCGATCAGCTCTTTCCCGGTTCCACTCTCACCGGTGATCATGACCGTCACCTCGCTGGCAGCCACCTGGCCGATCATCTTAAACACATCCTGCATGGCAGCCGAGCTGCCGATGATGCCGCCGTCCACATCCTCCTGGCTGATCCCCCGCTTGGACTCTCCCTTACTGGCCCGCACCAAATCACCCGAAGCCGCGACAGCCGCTTCCGTCAGCGCCAGAATCTTCTTCAGATCGAAGGGCTTCATGATGTAATCGAAGGCCCCGAATTTCATCGCCTCAATTGTGGTCTGGGTCGTCCCGTAGGCCGTCATCAGGATGATCATGGTGTGAGGATTGATCCCACGCAGGTGCTGCAGTGCCTCAATCCCGCTCATCCCCCCCATTCGGTTATCGAGCAGGATGACATCCGGCTTCTTCGCCTCGGCGACTTTGATCCCAGCCTCCCCGCTGTCCGCTTCGAACACGTCATAGTGCTTGCTGGAGAAGACCCGCTTCAAGGAATAGCGCAGGTCGTCATCATCGTCGATCACCAGAATTTTCGGATTGGTTTTTGCGGCAGGCATAATGTTTCTGAAGCCGGGCACTATGGCTCACCACTCGGATAAGGCAAGCCCGCCCTGGCGACAAGAAACATTCCCGATTTCGAAGCCCGTGGGAACGTTGAACATCGAACGCCCAACATCCAACGTCGAACGAACTCCATTCAATATTCAACCTTGGACGTTCGATGCCCTTGTGCGATCTGTTACCGATGTCTTTGTGCCGCGCCCAGCTTACGCGATGGCCAAGCCGCTGAGTCTAGTGGAGGATCAAATAAGTTTTTTCATGTAGCCGAAGCCCTTCGGCTTTGGTCGAACCGCCCGGAAAGTGCGCAACCACCAAACGCGAAGGCGTTCGGCTACAAGTTTCGAAAGTCGAGGGCATGAA
>PXBU01000225.1 GCA_003566795.1 Puniceicoccaceae bacterium
AGCAAAAGTTCCGGCACTCATGCCGTCCGACACCAGGAAAATAATATTTTTTGCCCGTCCATCGAGGATACGATTTCAGGCTTTCCCCGTAGCCGAAGCCCTTTGGCTTTGGATCGCCGCAACCAAACGCGAAGGCGTTCGGCTACCCGCTTCCGCTAAACCAAATGGCACTATTTAATAATCGGTCACCCGATTATCCGACCAGTGGATGATTACCTTATCTGTCTTTATGGTGTCTTTTAAATGGTTTACATTGATTTTGTCTTCGAAAGTGTATTCAAATTTAAAGGAAATCGGCTGCTCCCCCGTTATGACCCAACCAATAAGAATCTTTATATTGGTTACGGTGCTGCTCGGCACTTTCAATTTGTCACAGGCCGGCGCGGAAAACTGGGAGCGTTTCAAACTTCACTACACAGAGCCAGCCCAGAGCTGGCAAACAGAGGCACTACCGGTGGGCAACGGACACGATGATGGACACCGATCTGTGGGAACCGATCAAAGAGGGCGACTGGGAATGCCGGGCGGGACCGATGGTGACCGGTTGGGACCCCTATGAGAATATCCCGGAGACGACACGCTGGGGCGTCGAATACATCCGCGCGCAGAAGGATAACGATCAGCCGTTTTTTCTCTTCTTCTCCTATCCATTACCTCACGCGTCGATCATCCCGAACGACGCATTCGACGGCAAGTCGGGCGCGGGTCCGTATGGGGACTTCATCTATGAAACCGACCACTCAATCGGGCAACCGCTCGAGGCGCTTGAGGAAAGCGGCCAAGCTGAACACGCCATCGTCGTGTTTTCCGCGGACAATGGGGCGGAGTACTACGCTTAAGAGCTCGATGCGAAATACGACCACTGGTCGTCTGTACCACTTCCGTGGGCTCAAGCGCGACATTTATGAAGGCGGACACCACGTGCCCTTCATTATCCGCTGGCCGGGATTGACCCAGTCGGGGTCGCTCTCCAATGCGTTGATCGCGCAAATGGACTTGATGGCGACCGTCGCGGCATTCGTCGGCGTAGAGATTCCTGCAGGCGAAGCCGCCGACTCGATCAACCACCTTCCGTATTTTAAGGGGGAGTCGGCCGCGCCGCGCACCCAAATGGTGCATAGTGCCCATCGGGATCACTATGCGATCCGGGATGGCGACTGGTTGCTCATAGACGCCCCAAGTGGCATCGTCGGCGGCTCTCAGCGGCACCCTCCCGAAGCATGGCTACACGGCCGACGACGGCCATCCGGTGAAGCTTTACAACCTGAAAGAAGACATCGGGCAACGCCACAATCTGGCAGCGGCACACCCCGAGCGCGTGGCGGACATGCAAGCCCGGCTGCAGCAAATCCGGCAGTCGCCGGATCCAGAGCGAGCCCGATGAGCTCGCAACTGGCCCACCAGCGGCCTTTTAAACCTGCCTAAAATTTTTCAATTTATGCGACCTTGGTTTGTTGATGCACTGAACGGCTTGGATCCAAGATCACACGGGGCCTCGCCGGGCTTTAGACTGTTTCTCAAAAGTAATTGCGGGTAATGGAACCATCCCGCCTGTCGGCAGCCGATCCTATCGGAGCAAGAGGGGAGTTTAATCTGCAATTACTTTGAGAAATGCTGTAGCAATTAACCGATGCTCCGGGCAAAGGCTTTGACGAGTTGCTGCGCAGAATCATTTAAAGCTTGTTGGCCGAGTTTGAGCGCGCCTGCCATCGCAATAAAGGCATGTGGCACGCCACGATAGTAGTTACACTGCACGTCAATGCCCGCTTGACGCAAAATATTGGCATACGCAAAGGCCTGGTCTCGAAGCACATCGCATTCGGCGATGACAAAAAATGCGGGTGCCAGATTGGACGTAATCTCACCATAAACGGGAGAGATTTCAGGGTGCTTCACATCGGTGCAGTTGTTTGTGTAAAGCGAAGCGGTCCATTGGAGAACATCGCGGGTAAAGAAATAGCCTTCGGCATAGCGGTCAAGTGAGCCTCCGGTCATTGTGGAGATGTCGCAAATGGGATAGAGGAGCACTTGCAGGCAGAGCTTTAAGTCGGGGTGCGATTGCAGGCGCTGTGCGACTGCGGCCGAGAGGTTGCCTCCGGCACTGTCACCGGCGACAGCCATTCGCGTGGGGTCGCCGTTGATCTCTGAGGCATTGTTGAAACACCATACGATTGCGTCCTCAAAGTCGTTTAAGCCATGCGGAAATGGGTGTTCCGGGGCGAGTGAGTAATCGACGGATACGACGACACATTGGGCGTGTAGGCAGTAATAACGGCAAAGTTGCTCATGGCTTTCGATGCTGCAGAAAGTCCAGCACCCTCCATGGGCGAATACCAGTATGGGGAACGGTCCTGCCTGGGCTGGGGTGTAAATACGCAGCCGAAGGGAGCGGTGATGCAGCGTAATCCTACGGTCTTCAATCTGGATCTGGTCCGTCGGTATGGAGAGCTCATAGGCTTCCAAGACATGGCCTTCGCGGGCGGCCTGGATATCCATTTGTGCCGCCGGAGGGGCTAATGGATCATGAAATGCCTCCGCGATGACATGCGCCTCGGGGCATAGCTCACCATTATAATTGTCACCAAATTCCCGGTCGAAAGCTGTTGTCCTGTGCTCCATTAAATTCAACTGTCGAGGCTTCGTGTCTTCATCTTCTTGAAGCCGCCGACACCGGTTTTAGTCTTTTTGTCCTCAAGGTCGGGGAAGTAGAAGCCGGTGTAGAGGTTGTGAAGCCAACGGTGGTGACAACGGATTTCGTGGAAGACTTTCTCGGGGAGCGGCCCTTTGGCGGCTGCCTTGATGTTCTCATCCGCAAACTTGGGCACATGCATCGAGATGCATGCAGTGGTCACGCCGGGATGCGTAAGGACGAAACGGATCGCGAGTTCTGCGAGTGAATCGGCATACTCGGGCACAAACTTCTTTAGCTTCTCAACGCGTGAGACATACTCACTTTGTGGGCCATTGATAAAATATTTTTCGCGGAAATCGCCCTCTTCGAAGGTGGTGTCCTCTTTCAATATTCCGGTGAGGCCGCCTTCGTCCAGCACGCAACGAGCGATCACGGAAACTTGATTCTTCTGGCAGGCGGGCACGAGACTGTCGAAGGCAAGCGGGTCGAAGATGTTGATAATCGTCTGGACCGATTCGATGAGGCCGGAGTTAACCAGTTCCAGCGCGGTATCGTGGCGGTGATCAACGATGGACACACCGATGTGCTTGATCTTGCGCTCGGCTTGAAGTGCTTTCAGCTCATCCATCCAAGAGCCTTCCTGGTAGAAATTGCCCCAGTATTGGTGGAGCTGCATGAGATCGATGTAATCGACGTCGAGCTGGCGAAGAGACTCCTCGACACTGGCGCGAACCGAACCTTTCGGGTAGGCGACTTCGACTGGGTTGGGTATACCCCAACCGGGGTTTTCGTTGCCTTCGGATGGAATCGCCTTGGAGTTGATAAATGGTTTTTCACCTTTCCACTGCTTGAGTGCCTTGCCGAGAATGCGCTCGGAATCCATGTAGGATCGAGCGGTGTCGAACATGGTGACGCCTTGATCGAGGCTGTGATGGATGGATTTGATGAGGTCGGCTTCCTCGAAGTTTCCGAATGCGCAATTGAGCCCCATAGCGCCGAAGGCGACTCGGGAGATTTGGCGTTCTGTGTTTGCGAAAGGTTTATATTCCATAGTGAGTGTTTAAGCAGGCTGAATTTGGCTTGTTCTGGGTTTAAAATTCGTCGAAGGCAATTTGCTCCGCGGAGACGCCGAGGTTTTTCAGCATTTTGTTGCAGGCTTTTATCATCATGGGCGGGCCACACAGGTAAAATTCGACGGCTTTGGGGTTAGGGTGATTTTCCAGGTAGTTGACGAGAACAACTTCGTGGATGAATCCGGTGAGACCGGTCCAGTTGTCTTCGGGTTGTGGCTCGGAGAGGGCGACGTGGAAGTCGAAATTGCTGTGCTCGGTGGCCAGTTTTTCAAAGTAGTCGTCGTAGAAGATTTCCTGCTTGGAGCGTGCGCCATACCAGTAGCTGACTTTGCGGTGGGTTTTCTCGTTTTCGAGAAGTTGCGAGAGGTGGGCCCGGAGGGGGGCCATGCCCGCGCCGCCGCCGATGTAGACCATTTCTTTTTGGGTTGGCTTAATGTGAAAGTCGCCGAAGGAGCCGATCGCCGTGACAGTGTCGCCAGGCTTCAGGTTGAAGACGTAGCTGGAGCCAATGCCGGGCGGGCAGTCTTGCCCAGGAGGGGGCGTGGCGATACGGACGTTGAACTTGAGTTGGCGCTCGGTCGCTCCGTTGCTCGCGAGCGAGTAATTGTTACGCCGCCCGGTCTCCTGATTGCTGACGGCATGATCAAAGACACCTTGGTTTCTCCAAACGGTTGCGAAGGGCTCGGGAATGTCGAAATCGCGGAAGCGAATCGTATCGTAGCGGGGAATGTCCAGTTGCATGTAGTCTCCGGCAGTGAAGTCGATCTTCTCGTTGGGGTCAGCGGGTTCGAGGACGAGTTCCTTGATAAAGGTGGCGACGCTACGGTTGCTGACGACCTTAAGCGTATAGGTCTTCTGATGGCGGGCACCGTCGCCGCCGGCCCGGTCGACGTTGAGCCAGATGCGACCGGCGCGTTCCTCGATCGGGTAGGTGGCGAGACCGCGGCAGATGGGTGCGCGGGCGGGTGAGCCGTCCTTTAAGTTGAAACGACCGTTATGCTTTGGGCACTCGACGATTTTGCCTTTGACCAGTCCGTCGGCGAGGTGCGTGTTCCCGTGGGTGCAGATACCGTCGGTGGCGTGGAGTTTTCCCTCGTCATCGCGCATGAGGGCGTAGGTCTTCTTGCCGTGGTCGAAGCGAATGACATCCTCCGGGCCAAGATCTTCTTTGGAGCAAATTTCCAGCCAGCCGTCGCCGTCTGGCGCGACGTCAGAGCGGTAAGTTCCCTCGTCGAGGCGCTCCTTCGGCTTGGGGAGTTTGACCTTTATGTGGTAGGTGGGATCTTTGACCTGTTTTAAAACTGTGGGGATGATCTCCTTCCAGCAGCTCCAGAGGCTGTTGTAGCGCGGGGGCATATCGTCTTTAACCAGTTCATGGAGCTTCGGGAGGTTGTGATACGGGACGAGCGGGAACATGTGGTGCTCGATGTGGTAGTTCATGTTCCAATAGAGAAAGCGGTGGACGATGTTGGTGTAAAAAGTTCGACAATTCAGGCGGTGGTCGAGCACGTTCTCCGCCATGCCGGCGTGCTGGGTGTAACCGTAGATTGGCATGAGCCAGCTTCCGAAGAAATTGGTCAGACCAACGAGAAGAAGCGGTAGCATGCTGCCGATCGCGATGGATATGGCGAGGACGACGGCGTAGATGGCCACGTAGATGCGGGCCCGGCGATAGATTTTCGGATACTCGCTCTCGGGAATGAAGGTTTTCTCCTCGTCGGCCATCTTGCCCGTGCTGTGGAGAAGGATACGCCGGTAGTATTTGAAATAGACGCCCCAGTTGAAGAAGCTGAGAATCAAGGCCTTGATGTCGGGTGGTCGGGGCACGGCGATTTCCGGATCCCGCCCAACAATGATCGTGTCGCTGTGGTGGCGGGTGTGACTCCAGCGCCAAACGACGGATTCGCGCATCACCATAAAGGATGCGATTTCGTAAAGGGTGTTGTTCATCCAATCGGACTTAAACGCTGTGCCGTGGCTCGACTCGTGCCAGCGCGAGTCGGATGTCGAGGCATAGAGCGCGGCGTAGCAGAGATAGGGAACCACGACCCACCAACTTCCCCAGAGCAGGATAGTCAAGGCGGCGAATCCGAGAATCAGGCCGAACCAGATGACGGTGTCGCGAATGGCCGGACCATCCCGTCGCTCAAGTAACTTGCGCATTTCAGCCCGAGGGACCGGGCATTGATACCAGTCGGCTTCAGCCAAGCCGAGTTCAACCGCGCGATCGGCGTTCTCGCCGGTCAGGCTGTAGTCGAGAATATTGGGAGGGCGCATCAGGACGGCGCTGCCTTCTCCGTGGTCGAGATCCATTGGGTGTTCCATCGTTCGTCTTTTTTATGAGGGGAATGCGCTCGAATGTCGCCAGTCTCGTTTCGGGGGTCGTTTTCAGTCTTTGAGTAAGCATGAATGATAGCTTTAATTAGGCGAGATTGTCTTCTCGCTTTTTTGCCAATACTTTGCATATTTTGTAATTATGCTCGAAGACTTAAGGTTGGCGCCTCCGTATGATGGTTTTCTCTTTTTGGCCGAGTCGGTCCGTAATCCACCGGTTCTTCGTCCGCACCATCATGCCGAATTGGAATTAAACTTGGTTGCTGCGGGTGAAATCACCTATGTAGTTGAGGGCCAGCGATACACATTTGGAAAAGGGACCTTGCTGTGGATGTTTTCCTCGCAGGAGCACCAGCTTGTCGACCGGACTTCGGATGCCGCCTACTACGTCGCTGTTTTCAAGCCCGACATGATTCACCGGGCCTGCCATGGGGAACGGTATGCGAAATTGAAACGCAATGAGTTATCAGAAAAGGGTGTTCTGAACGTTCAATTGTCAGCATCAGACTTTGATCTCTTGCGACTTGAGATGGATCGTCTGATTGCAGACGGGATGGATCTAGACCTTTTGAATAGGGAAGCTGGCTTTGGCTTGAGTCGGGACTTTCGCTTCCGTCATAGCGATCCGGATTGGCTGAATGCGGGTTTGCGCCACCTTTTGCTTTCCGCATGGCGCTTGCAACAAAGCGGTGGTAGCGCTTACCCGGAGGTTGTTTTGCACCGAGCTGTGCGGCGGGCACTTGATTGGATCGACCGTGAGCAGGAAATGGAAAAGGAATCGCTTCCGCGCTACTGCGGAGTCAGTCACTCGTATCTCAGCCGACTGTTTCACCAACAGGTTGGGGTTCCGTTGAGTCGTTATCGAAACTCGGCTCGATTGGGGCGTTTCTGGGAAGCGTATCGAAGGAGGGATACGATCACGGTCATGGAGGCTGCCTTCGAGGCTGGTTTTGGGAGTTACGCGCAATTTTTCCGCGTCTTCAGTCAGGCTTACGGTTCGGGTCCGAGGGCTCTCTTGTGAGCGAGGATTGACGTCCTGGAGGTAACGGCGAGGAATCAGCGCCTGATCCTACATCTGCTCAAGCGTTTTGCCCTTCGTTTCCTTGACGATTTTCCAACTGAAGAACCATGCCAGCACAGCAAAGGCTGCATAGATACTGTAGGCACCGCCAAGGCCGATATTTTCGAGCAAGATCGGAAAAGTCATCGTAACAATGAAATTGCTCACCCAAATCGTCAGCCCTGCGATCGATATTGCGGCACCGCGGATTTGATTCGAAAACATCTCTCCCAAGAGCACCCATACGACTGGACCCCACGATAAACCGAAGCCGACGAGGAAGAGGTTGGCTGCACAGAGGGCAATGATGCCCTCGACATTACTGAGGGCGAGATTGCCACTATCCCCGGTCTCCGCCATCGAGAAAACCAAAGTTAAAATGACGAGGAAAAAGGCCATGATTCCGGCGCCGAGCATGAGGAGTGGTTTGCGTCCCCATTTATCGACGAGTAGCATGGAAGCGAGGGTGGCTCCAACATTGATCAGGCCGCCAATGACATTGATCAGCAGCGCATTGCTTTCTGAGAATCCGGCGGACCTCCAGAGAACCTCTCCATAGTAAAAGACCACGTTAATGCCGATGAGCTGTTGTAGGGCCGCGAGGCCGATCCCGACCCACACGATCGGCTTGATCCGTTTGCCTGCCTTGTCCCAAAGGTCGCGGAGGCTGGGGCGATGGTCGGTGAGCAGAGTATGGCGAATCTCGGCGACTTTCGCCTTGGCATCATGGGGGTGGGAAATTGAGGCAAGGACGGCTTCAGCCTCTTCGGACTTGCCGATAGCAACCAGATAGCGAGGTGATTCCGGAATGAAGAACAAGCCGAGAAAAAACAGGGCGATCGGTATCAGTTCCATCCAAAACATGAATTGCCATGCCTCGAAGCCCCACAGTAACACTTCTGAGGCACCGCCGGAAGCATTTGCGATGAGATAGTTTGCCAGAAAGGCAAAGAAAAGCCCAAGCACAATGGCCATCTGCTGGAGGGTGGAGAGCCGCCCTCGTAGGTGCGCGGGGGCAATCTCACTGATGTAGGCCGGACTGATGACAGAGGCCGCACCGACCGCAAAGCCTCCGATGAGGCGATAGATGACAAATGCCATGGAGTTGTCGGCGATGCCCGATCCCCAGGCACTTACGGCGAATAAAATGGCTGCGCTAAGTAGTGCTGTCCTACGACCAAACCGGTCGGCGATACGGCCGGCGAAGAAAGCGCCCGCGGCACAACCCAAGAGCATGGAAGCGACATTAAAACCGCTCGCCACATCATTGGCTCCGAAGGCTTTTTGAATCGCGCCGACAGTGCCGTTTATAACGCCACTGTCGTAGCCGAAAAGGAAACCTCCCAGCGCGGCAACTGTAGTGAGTAGGATGACTCGATTGAGATGAAGGGTATCTTTTTGCATTTACGGGGTAGGGTGGATCGGACTCAGGTAGATTGAATAGAGTTAATTAGATATTCTACTAGCTTGGCGAGAGGTTTCTTGGCGAAAATCTCTGGCGCTGCACTGGGTGCGGGGCATCTTCGCGCTGCCGCGCTTGGAGGGCCTGTAAAAAAGGGATAATGTCTCATTCATTGTTGAATCAACCCGGATTTATGTGCGCTTTTGTGGCCTCTAGCACCGCTTACCAACCGGCTCATAATTGAACCAACAAAGTCGGATAGTTTACGACATATCTGTAAGGGCCAACGGCCTTGGGTTGGGATACCACCCCAACGATAAGACTCGAAGGCCCTTCCTACGGTCGCGCAGAGTTTAGGGTGGGCTTACAGCCCTTACGGATAGACTTGTATCTTTATTTTCCAGACCGTTGACCTGGGCTGGTCTGGGTCGCGCCCTTGGCACTTTAGGAAATCATGTTACAATAATCCTGAGACTATTAGTAATGCGAATCAGGAATTATGAGGCACTGCGCTCAAATCCAGCCTAGGGTAAGAGCTGGGAAGGATTTGTGCTGGAAAACATCCACCCCGTCTTTCCCCGCGAATCCTTTTCGGAGGTCGTCCGGCGAGCGGAGATTCCGGGCCTCGGCGTCCGTGGCCGCGATCTCCTAGCGCGCGAGGTGTTTCTCGATGAGCGTGACTTCGAGGCTATAGATGCATTAAACGCGAACGACCCGCCCCCCGACATCCCATGATTCTGGATTCCACATTTCTAGTCGACTTCGAGCGCGAACGCAGACGCAGGGAAGAGGGTGCCGCAGTGAACTTTCTACGTGCGCACCAGGATGTCGCATTTGCGATCACTTTCACCATCGCCGGGGAATTGGCGACGGGTCGCTCGCTCGGCTTGGATCGGGAAAAATGGGAGCGCTTTATCCGCCCTTTTCGTGTGTTTGACTACAGTCCTGAGGTGGCTTGGACTTTTGGACGCTCGTTTCGTCAGCTTCAACGCGATGGCCGGATGATCGGGGCAAATGATCTTTGGATTGCGGCAACGGCTCTGACCAATGACGTGCCGATCGTCACTCGGAATGACGGGGAGTTTTCCCGTGTCGAGGGAGTGCAGGTCTTCGGTTACTGAGCAGAGCTGGCTGGGCTGATAGAAATTTCCTTTGAGGCGGCGCGAGCCGCTTGGCTAGCACTGGGAGTGAGGGAATTCAAAAAAGCATTTTGTAGATACTGATAAAATGCAGCGGATAAACTGTCGCGATCCGTGACGAATTCATACCCACCCGCCTTGATCTCAGGATCAAGCGATGGTCCGTTTCCACTCTCCTCGATAAACCGTGGCCACCACCAAGGAGTAGATCATAATTCCGATCAAGGTATTGTTCCATTGCGCCTCGCTGTTGCCCCCGTCTCTCGAGGTTAGCCCCAAAACCCGCCGGGGTCGCATGGGTCACTGTCGTGGTTGTGACTATGCCAGTGGCCTTTCCGGCATCGCGCGCCACGGCCAAAATCGGCTTGTAGGTCTCGCCGTTCGGCCCGACGTTGACACTTAATCTCTTTACGCGATGGCCACCACCCCATGCGGACGAGGCGGCGGCGGAGTCCGTTACTCGATTATCGAGCGACGCGGTATCCATGATACCATATCGCCCGAGTCCCTTTTGATAAAGCTCGCCCCAATGGGTGTGGCGTTCTTTCTTCCGCAGCTTGAACTGATCACCTAGAGCAAAAGTTCCGGCACTCATGCCGTCCGACACCAGGAAAATAATATTTTTTGCCCGTCCATCGAGGATACGATTTCAGGCTTTCCCCGTAGCCGAAGCCCTTTGGCTTTGGATCGCCGCA
>PXBU01000161.1 GCA_003566795.1 Puniceicoccaceae bacterium
GACGATATCCAGCAGGATGACATGGGGGCGGAAGTCGCGTGCCGCTTCGATGGCTTTGCGGCTTTCATTCACGGTCTGGACGAGATGGCGGCCGGTGGCCTCAAGGTTGAGCTTTACCATCTTGGTGAAGCTGCTCTCATCGTCGATCACAAGGACGCGCGTCTTTTCGGCGTCAGTTAGTTTTTCAAACTCAAACATGGTCTTTTTTGTTAACGGGGAAATAAAGGGTGACGAGAGCTCCAGCAGCATCCTTGCGGTTATCCAGCGTGATCATTCCCCGGTGCATTTCGACAATACTGCGGGTGACTGTCAGGCCGAGGCCAGTGCCCTTATTCGTTGATCTTGTGGAATAAAAGGGCTCAAAAAGTTTTTCGGCAGATTTCTCGGCGATGCCGTGGCCCGTGTCGGTAATTTCCACGGTGACGACCTGATCGCCGACCCGAAAGAGCCCCGTCATTTCTCCGGACACATTTGCGCCCGTGCGCTTCATCTTCTGAGTGTAGCTCCGCACATGTAGGGTGCCGCCTTTCTCCATCGCGCCGATCGCATTCAAGAACAAATTGATGAAGACTTGATCCATCTTCTGCGTATCGACCGCAACATGGGGCAGGTCGGGTGCCAGATCTGTCTCCACCTTGATGCGGGCTTCGTTAAAGTTATGGCGCAGCATGGCCAGGGCTTCCTCGATGATGGTGTTGAGTCCGTTCGGCTCGAGTGTGAGTTCTTGCGGGGAGGAGTAGTCGAGTAATTGGAAGATGACCTGGTCCGCCTTCTGCACCGCTTTTTGGATTTCTTCGATGATGCTGACGAGCTTCTCCGATTCTTTTACATTGGAATGCAGGAATTCACAACCCATACTGATCACGTTGAGCGGGTTTTTGACCTCATGGGCGACCCCGGCGGCGAGGCGACCAACGGTCTTAAGCTTTTCGGATTCGATCAGTTGAAGCTGCGTCGCTTTTAACACCTCGATCGCGTTACGGAGTTTTTCCTCATTTTCTTTTTCGGCTGTCACATCGCGGGAGATGCCCACCAGTCCGACACAGTTTCCCCGCTCATTGATCAACGGGACCTTACTGGTCAGATACCAGGTGGTGCTGCCGTCGGCATTTTTCCGGCACTCCTCCGAGTTAATCAGCCCCTCACCAGTGCGAATGATTTCGAGGTCTTCTGTGCTATATTTTTCGGCGTGTTCCAGTGGCACATGATCGTAGAGAGTGGTGCCGAGGACGTCTTCCTCATTATCGACGCCGAGAAAACGCAAGTGGCGGCGATTACTCGCGATGTAGCGCCCCTCGCAGTCTTTGACGAAGATTCTATCCGGGACGTTATTAAGAATGGTCAGGAGCAGTCGATGCTCCTCGGTTTGCTGATCCTGGGCCCGCTTCAAGTCCGAGATGTCGCGGGAGATACCCATGGTGCCTATGATTTTGCCGCAGCGGTCGCGTAGCGGGACTTTAGTGGTATTGACCCATTTAGTCGTGCCATCCTGAAAGGTTTCTTTCTCAATTTTACCTACGATTGGTAGGCCCGTCTCGATGATGCGCTGTTCATCTTGGTAGGCGGGTAGTGCGTGCTCCTTGGTAAAAAGGTCGAAATCGCTCTTGCCGAGTATGCCCTCGCTTTTGTGGCCGTAGGATACAGCCATCGCCTTGTTCACTTTGGTGAAGTGGCTATTCCGGTCTTTGAAGTAGATCGCATCGGGTATGTTATCCAAAAGCGATTGCAGCAGGTTTTGCTCATGCAAAAGCTCGCGCTCTTTCTGCCGTTTCCGAATGGCGTGGCTGATCCGGGTGGATAGTTCCCCCTGCGGCAGGGCGTGAGCGAGAATGTAATCGTCGATCAGATGAATAACGGAGTTGTAATGCTGGAGTTGTTCGTGGCTATGGCATAGGCAGATAAGTGCTGCCGAACCTTGCAGTTCGCCGATCCAGCGAATTGACGCCATGGCCTCGGCGTGGCCCGCACGTATGTCCAGAAGGATCGCGTGAAAGTCGGACTCAATGTCCAAGCCTTTGAGTGCCTCCAGCGTGGTAACCGTCTGGAATTCATATTTGCCGCGATCCTGGGAATCCAAGTGTTCTTCCAGCAGTGCTTCTTCTGCAGGGTCAGGGCTGAGCAGCAAGAGTTTTTGAGGGTAGTCTGCTCCTGGATGATGGGGGTCTAAGGACAAGGTGAAAATTATGATAGCTACGCTACCGAAAGAGACAAGGTTTTGTTTTGGGTGTGGCGGTGATCTGCCGTTGACTCAAAATTTGCGGATGCTTGATTGCAGGTTCCTCTTTACGGAGGGTTCATCCGCCACAATCTAATTATCATGTCCGAAGTTCGTGTTCGTTTCGCGCCCAGTCCGACTGGGTTCTTCCATATCGGCAGTGCCCGCACGGCGCTGTTCAACTGGCTCTACGCGCGCCATACCGGTGGTAAGTTTATCCTGCGGGTCGAAGACACCGACAAGCAGCGCAATACGGAAGAGGCCCTGCGGGTCTTGCTCGAAGGGATGCGCTGGCTCGGTCTGGACTGGGACGAGGGCCCGGACGTGGGCGGTGACTGTGGTCCTTATTTTCAGAGTGAGCGGCAGCCGATCTACGACGAATATCTGGCGCGGTTAAAGGACGCCGGGCGCACTTATGAGAAAGAGGGGGCGATTTGGTTCAAACTCGCAGGGGAGCGCTACACCACCTATGACGAGTTCAAACAGGCGGAGGTGGAAAAGGTCAAAACCCAGCCGGTGGTAATTGATGATGCGGTGCGTGGCCGGGTCGAGCGGAGCGAGGAGATGGACTTTGTGATCGTACGCAAGGACGGCAGCCCGGTGTTCCATTTCGTCAACGTGGTGGATGATATTGCGATGGGCATCACCCATGTCATTCGCGGGGAGGATCATCTCTCGAATACCAGCAAGCACGTTGAGCTGTTCCAAGCCTTTGGCGCAACGCCTCCGGTTTTCGCCCACATTCCGCTGATCCTCAAGCAATCCGGCCCAGGCAAAATGAGCAAGCGTGACCAGGGAGCTTTGATCGAGGAGTATGCTGGGCGGGGCTTTCTGCCCTCGGCGGTGCGCAACTACATTTGCCTCCTCGGGTGGAGCCCGAAAGATGACCGTGAAAAGATGGATATCGGGGAAATTATCGAGCGCTTTGACTTTCCCGGCATCAATCGGGGGAATGCCCGCTTCGATGAGCAGAAGCTGGCCGCGCTTAATGCCGAATATCTGCGTGAGCTGGAAATCGGCAGCTTTACTTTTCTGGTGCGCCCGATTTTGGCAGCTAAAGGTGTGATTACAGAAGATGAAGATGAGGACTACCTGCAGGCTGTGCTGAAGCTCGCGCAGCCGAAAGCCCGCTCGCTGGAGGATCTGCCGGAGTATGTCGATTACTTCTTCCAGGACGACTATCCGGTCGACGGGAAAGTAGCCGAGAAGATCGCCAAGAAAGCCGACCCGAAGTCGCTGGTAGCTGAGATGCTGCCAGTGCTTGAAGGCCTGGCGGCCTTTGATGCAGACTCGATCAAGTCGGCACTTGAGGGCCACGCCGAAGCGCAGGGACAAAAGGTCTTCGCCTATTTCCCCGCCTTGCGCTTCGCCGTGAGTGGGCAAGGCGGCGGCCCGGACTTGCTCCCCATGCTCGAAGTGATGGGGCGCGAGCGCGTACTCGCACGGCTGAGGAGGTTTATTGGGTAGAAAGGTTCTTAGAAAATCAAGGACACCCATCTCCGGTGACCAACGCGCAAATCGACGAACTTCGCGGATGAGCCGTAGTGCGCAGCTTCAGCAAGCAACTCGCATCGACCAGAAGGCAGAAAGCACCACAAAAGGCCCCTACCGGCACTTTCGGCAACGCTCGTGGGCTTGCTGGACGGAGCGTGGCCGGATGCACGTTCGGAGTGCTTGCTGAAGCTGCGCACTACGGCTGGCACCGAATAAGCCAATTCCTGGCATATCTTTAAAAGTTGAACCCTGATACATCTCCCCAACTCCCTATCTAGCGACTTGCCCGCCGGCTTGTGCGCCGTAGCTTGTATAGCGAAGGAGTAAGCCTTAGCGAAGGAGGACGAAGGAGCGGTTGTAAAAAATAGTCGCAGCTCGAGCCAGTTTGTGGCCTTACCCACAACGACGGCCCTGTTGGCTGTCTTCCCGTTAGCGCCGTTTAAGCGGTTCCAGTAAAGACGAAACTCACGCAAGTATCGCGGGTGCCGCAGAGCAGCACCCCTACGGCAGTATCAGTCCGATCTCTCGCCTTTCTGGTTATCGGGGGCATCGGCCTGGACGGCGATGCGGGCATGCGCCAGCACAGCCCCTACGGTGCGGCACTATTCGTCGCCGGTCTTGGTGTCGGGCGGTTCCTGTTCGAAGCCGTGGATGTGCTTGGTCTCGTCAGGAATCGTGAGCACCATGTAGATACACCAGATGAGAAGTGCCGTCACCGTGCCGACGGAGAGCAACATAATAAGCCAGCCTAGCGCGGTCATGTCTGGTCCTCCTGTTGGTATTTTTTATAATCGGGATTTTGCCCGATGATGAACACAAAGAGCGCGGCAACCGCCCCAATGAGGCAGACGCTGAGCCACGCGACGGTATTCGGCTCGATGAACAGGTCGCGCACATAGGCGCTGTATTCAGTTTCCCCGGTTCTCAAGTTGATACCGAAGACGTTGGCGGCCACCCAGAGTGAGAAAATAATCAGCAGGAACAGGGGGCTGACATATTTCATGATGAACTTGAACACTCGTGGGATCCGCACGGCGGCACCCTCATGCGCCAGCTCAAAGCCTTTTTCGATGCCCAAGATCCAGCCGAAGATGATAATCTGGATGGTCGACAGCACAAAAATAAGAAAGGTGCCGACCCAGAAATCCATCGTGTCGAGTGCCTTCACATCCTGGCTGAAGTAGAGCACGAAGCCGGCGCCGAGGGTGGTGATAAGCCCGAGTAGGGCGACGGATTGCTTGCGGTTGATCTTCAATGCCTCCTCCAGGAAGGCGATGCCGGGCTGTAGCATGGAGAGTGAGCTGGTGACCGCCGCCAGGAACAGAAGGAAGAAGAAAAGGAAGCCGAAAAGTTCCCCCAGCGGCATGTTGGCAAAAACCATCGGCAGCACGTTGAAGCCCAGCCCAAAAGTGCCCATGCCCGCGACGCCCGCCACGCCCAGGAAGGTCACTGCCGCAGGCAGGGTGATGAGCCCGCCGAGGGCGACCTCGCAAAATTCATTGGCACTGGTGGCTGACAGCCCGCTGAGCACAATATCATCGTCCTTCGCCAAGTAGCTGGAATACGTGATAATCACGCCAAAGCCGACCGAGAGGGAGAAGAAGATCTGTCCGGCAGCGGCTAGCCAGAGCTGGGGGTTGAAGAGCTGCTCGATCATGCCGATGTGGCGCACGCGGATGTTCTCGTCTGCCTCGGCGAGCGATGTCTCCGCCGCAAGTTTTTCGGCATCCACGGTTTCGTGATCGACCACCCACTTCCCGGTCTCGGCATCCTTGACCTCGACCACGTTTTTGATCGGGTTCCACATGAAGCCGAGACCGTTGCTGACGTTGCGCTCGGGCATGCTCGGGTCGGGCGTCCCCAGCGTCAGCACGCGGAGCAGGATGATGAATGCCAGCACCACCAGCGTCGGCATGGCGTACTTGCAGAAGAGCTCAATGCCCCGTGAAATGCCGCGGTAAATGAGGAAGAAATTCAGCGCGAAGACCAGCAGCATGTAGAAGCCCACCTGCTGTAGGCCAAAACCCAGCGCGCTCCCATCTTCGCCGATACCGATGAAGCCTCCCCAAAAATCACTCGATTCTTCGACCGTGCTGAAGTCCATGTTGCCGGTCAGGAAATTAACGGCGTAACCGAGGCACCAGGCTTCGATATACACATAATACATGTAGATGATCACCGGGATCAGCACGCCGATCACCCCGAGATATTTGAATGCGGGCCTGCGGGTGATGTAGTTGAAAATGCCGGGGGCGGAATTGAATCCAGCTTGTCCCCCGAAGCGGCCCATCGTCCATTCCGCCCAACAAATGGGTAGCCCGATCAGGATAAAGGCCACAAAATAGGCAACCATGAAAGCACCCCCGCCATATTCTGCGGCCTGGCCTGGGAAGCGTAGAAAGTTTCCCAACCCCACAGCACTGCCCGCTACCGCCAGGATCACGCCTGCCCTTGAGTTCCAGGATTCCTTTTTAGAATCAGACATGCCATTAGATAAGATGAAACCTGCTAATGCACGCCAGAAAAAAAAACGCGCAAACAGAGTGACTTTAACCCCGGCAATGTCTTATAACCTCAGCGATGTCATTAATTGACCGATATGTTTTTAAAGAGTGGTTGGTGGGGTTTGCGCTTACCCTGGGCGTGATCGTGGGTATCCTCATTCTGCAAAACATGTATGACTCGCTGCCGGACCTGCTGGATGCGAGGGCGACCGTCGGGCAAATCCTGTTTTATTATTCGCTGGCGCTGCCGACCTACATGCCAGCGATTTTGCCGATCGCGTTTCTGGTCTCCTTGCTTTTTTCCCTGGGCGGCTTGCACCGCAACAATGAGATCGTGGCCATGCGGGCAGCGGGTGCTAGTCTCCTCCGCATCAGCCGTTCGCTCTGGTTGGCCGGGCTCGCGCTCTCGATGCTGGTATTTTATCTGACGGCACAGGTTGTGCCGAAGACCGTCGAACAAGCGCGCGTCTTTATGGAGAACTTGGAGTTTGCGGCAGCCGAGACCAAGGAGGAGGTGGATCGAAGGTCGACGCTCTATAATTTAGGCTTTGATAATCGCAAGGACGGCCGTCTGTGGTTTATGAACAGGTTCAATGAACGAACCTGGCTGGGGCTGGGCGTCAACGTCCACACGCGGGATGCGAGTGGGGCCGAGCTAAGTCGTATCGCCGCCCGGGAGGCTTACTTTGATGACACCCGGGGCCACTGGGTCTTTTTGGGCGGACGCGAGATGCTCTTTGATCCGGAGACCGGAGATCCTTTGCGCTCTGTGCCCTTTGAAGAAAAAGTCTTTGAGGCATTCAATGAAGATCCGAAGCTAATGCTGGGATTTCACAAAAGGCCAAAAGAGCTTTCACTGCTGGAGCTACGCCGCATTATTGATGCGGTGCCAGCCGAGGAAAACCCTGCTGTGCATGCCTACGAGGTGCGCTACTTCTCACTGCTGGCGGCACCATTTAGTTGTCTGGTAGTCGTTGGCATTGCGGTTCCCTTCGCAGTAGCTGGCGTCCGCACCAGCCCCATGGTCGGTGTTTCGAAGTGCCTCGGCCTCTTTGCATTCTTTTATGTGTTGATCAGTATTGCGATCATCCTGGGGGAGCGCCAAATCATCCCAACTATAGTCGCGGCATGGTTGCCCAATATAACGATGCTCTTTTTGGCGATATGGCTCTTCCGTCGGGCCCGTTAGTGATGGATGTGAGCCAGGAATTTGACGAAGCTTATATCGTGACGGCGGTGGCCGCAGCGATTGAGCGGCGTGGCGATGAATCCTGCCAGCGGCTGGTCAGCAGCGATGGGGATTACCTGCCTGGCTTGCTGGTGGAGTTGTTCGGCGATGTGGTTTGGGTCGAGTTGAAGACTTCGGTAATGCGTGCGCAGGCCGACCTGATTGTGGATCTGATTAAGGAGATCGTCTGCCCAGTTGAATTAGTCCTGGACGATGGAGCGGGACCAAGAACGCTCAGTGGTCAAGCGCTCAAGGGACGCTGGATTGAAGTGGATGAAATTTTTTACCGTATTGATCTCATGAATACAAAAAAGCCCCGCTTGTATTTGGATCAAAGGGAGCAACATTCATTGTTCGGCAGCTTGTGCGCGGACCGGGTGGTGCTGGACTTGTTCTCGCACAGCGGTGCTTTTGCCATGCAGGCGATGCGCCACGGTGCAGAACGCGCCGTCGCCGTTGATGTAGAAGCTGACTTCATCAAAGCCATCGGAGCCAATGCGCAACGCAACGGAGTGCACGTCGAGGCCGTGGTGGGTGATGCGCTCGAATATCTACGCGCAGCTGGGGCTGGGGCGTTTGACGCTATTGTGCTGGACCCGCCGAAGGGTTGTTTTTTGGAGAAAAATCTATCGGCTGACTTGCATCATCAGGCTTTTGCCAGCCTGCCGCCAGGAGGCTTACTTGCCACTTACTGCCGCGATGTGGCCTCAACAGATTTCGAGCCACTTGTGGCCGCCGCCGCTGCTGCAACGGGGCGCGAAGCTCGTATTTTCGCCCGGACCAGCCAGCCTTTCGACTTCCCCATGTGGCTGCACCTCCCTCACAGCCAGATCCTGCAGGGCATGATTCTTGAGCTTGTGTGACCTTTCGCAAATTTCCTGACGCCACCGGATACTTATGGGCCGGCCTAATGCTTGACTGGTCCCAGCAGTGCGCCCGCTTTCTCCAGATCGGCTCCGCTGGGAGCTTGATAAGCGCTCAAGTTGAATTCGGGGAGTATTGACAGAAAGTGGTCGAATAGGTCGGCTTGAATATCTTCGTAGTTGGCCCAGACGATATCGTTACTGAAGACGTAAATCTCCAGCGGCAAGCCGTGCTCGTGGGGAGCCATCTGCCGCACCATCAGGGGCAAATCCTGGCGGGCATTCGGGTGGTTGCGCAGGTAAGCCACACAGTAGGCGCGAAAAGTGCCAATATTGGTGAGTCGGCGGCAGTTGATGAGTTCGCTCAGGTCGTCGCCGACTTCGGAATTGTATTTTTGAATCTCTGCCAGCTTGGCATCGAGGTAGGGCCGCAGCAGACGGATCTGTTTAAAACGCTCCAATAATTCTTCATCGGCAAACTGGATGGTGCGCATATCGATGTGGATGGACCGCTTGATCCGGCGACCACCGGATTCACTCATGCCGCGCCAGTTCTTGAATGAGTCGGAGATCAGGGCGTAGGTCGGTATGGTGGTAATCGTTCGGTCCCAATTGCGGACTTTGACGGTGGTGAGTGAGACATCAATGACATCACCATCCGCACCGCGGGCGGGCATCTCGATCCAGTCGTCGACCATGACCATGTCATTCACCGAGAGCTGAAAGCCTGCGACGAGTCCAAGAATGGCATCCTTGAAGATTAAAAGCAGGATCGCGGTGACCGCGCCGAGCCCAGAGAAGAGGACCAGCGGCGACTTTCCCAGCAAGACGGAAAGAATGAAAATAATGCCGACCAGATTGATGAGTAGCTTAAACGCCTGAATGAAGCTTTTGGCTGGAAAGCGTTTGCCGAGAGCCCCCCGCTCCCACAGAGCTCTCAAAAAGTTCAGCACGCCATCGGCTACCATGAGGAAGATGACGACGAGATAGAGGTTGACGACCAAGCCAATGATATCGGCTGCCGTGTCGCCGCTGCCCAGGAAAATCGGGTAGAGCACTTGAATCACCACCGCTGGAACGAGGTGCGAAAGCCGGACGATTACGTTGTGATCAATCAGCAGGTCATCCCACTTGATGGCCGTTTTTCGAAAAATGGGGTGAATGACGTGGGCAATGCAGCTCTTTGCCAGAAAGTTGGCGAGCAGCGCAATGAGCAGCAGGCAGAGGGCCGCCAACGACCAGCCGCCAATTTGGGCCAGCTCGGGCGGGATCTGTTGCCCTGCGAGCCATTTTGTTAAAGATTGAGCAGTCATGGGGAAGCCTTAAAGGAACATTCTAGTAGATCCAGAAGCGTTTGGCCTTTTTTTGGAAAGCAAGTGCATTGCTAGCCCACTTATCCACGAAATAGTTGACTCTGGCATCGTGCCCGCGTCGGCTGATCTCCTCCCACCATTCCGTGCTCCCCACATGTTTGTTGAAGAGATCCGAATTCCTGGCTTCGGCAAATGGGTTGCCCGAGGTCCAACCCGCAGTAATCTGCATCATGTGGAAGCTGAGTTCAGTCGGGCGCAGTGCCGACCAGTCGCCCGCGCTTACGTAAACGCCCTCAACCGGTGCGCCCGCGGCTGATCGTGTCCTCAAAATGTGGAAGCTCAGTCCGGGGATGTTCCGAGCCTCAAGGGCGCGTTTCACTTCGGCGGGGGATTTGCCGCTATGGCGAAGCAGGCGGAAGGGGTAGGGCGTGCCGATACCGTGGGAAAACCCGCCCTCCTGAGCCCCCAGGCCTGTCATGGCATAGCCCAGCACGGCTGAAAGATCAGGGATGAAAGGTGAGGTGGGGACCCACTCCAGGCCAGTGGCTGGCCAGAGCATGTCTCGGCGCCAACCTTTCATGGGTATGATCGTTAATTTGCCCCGTTGGCGGACTTCATTGGGCACCTCCATCCAACCGGGGGTGTGTTTTGCGATGCGGGCGAGCTCCGCAATCGTCAGGCC
>PXBU01000310.1 GCA_003566795.1 Puniceicoccaceae bacterium
AAGGTGGCAGGCCCGCGCACCAATTCGATCTCCTCCACCAAATGCGGCTCTAGCGCGACCGAGTGGTCGTGGCTCCCCACCGATGCGTCCAGCGTATCCACTCCATTGCTCAGGATGCGAATGCGATCACTGCTGAAACCTCGGATGATCGGGCGGCTCGCTCCCGGAAAATAGCTGGTGCTGGCAATCCCCGGCAAGCCCTCTAATGTTTCTCCGATGGAGCTTTCGAGCCGGGGGGCGAGGTCGGACGCATCCATAAACAAGGTGGGCTGCGCAAAATCCTCGGCCAGACTCCGGAATTCCAAAGTTCGCACTTCCAATGCATCCAGCACCTGGACCTCCTCCTCTGCCTCCACCTCGGCACCAACTGCCAATGGCAAGGCGATCACCGACATAGAAAGAGAGGCACCAAGAGCAAACTGCCGGGTGCAGGAGAATTTCGAACGAATTATTTTGCTGAACATGCCGCCACTTCAAACAAGACAAAAATAGTTGGTCAACCTTTTATTTTGATTAGCCAAAATAAAAGGTTTGATAGCATGATTTAGCTGATTGCGTATCATTTTCTTTCGTAGGGGTGGTGCTCGCGCCACCCGCGAATCTTGCGTTGCCTCCGGTCTTTCCACAACGCTCTGCACGCTCGCGGGCTTCCCACAGGAAAGCCCCTACATCAAACTCCGCTTTCTTCGCCGCTTATTTTGCGGAAGTCCAATTTGTGTATAAATGCCAGGATGAATCAGCCCGACTACATGGTTAGAAGATAAAGTGTGACAACGAACTGGTTATGTCATTTGTGCCTCGCCAAAACGGCGATTAGCAAATTTATCGTAGAGTATTGAATCTCAACAAAAGAGCTCCGTTCTCCCACTTCTGGCCTGTGTTCTCTGACCTCTGTTCTCTGACCTCTGAAAGTCAGCTCAACTGCCTATTGCCAAAACCCGCTAATCCAACCAATCACACACCATGCCTTCCTCGCCCCCACCAACAAACGCCAAGCGCCCCCGCAAAAAACTGACCGCCTGGTTCAAACAAACAGAGATCCCGCTGACGGTCTATGCCTCGCTCTTTACCACGATGGCGCTGATCTGGATCTTTCAGGATTATCTGCCGGAGCTTTTGGCGGGCCTTTTCACCGAGCTGCTGGGGGCGGCCTTCACGCTGTTCATCATTCCTTCATTACTCTACACACCCGGATCAAAGACGCCGCATCTCACCTGCGGCAGTACGCCAAGGCTGAACGCTTCCCGGAAGACGCGGCCTACTACCAGGGCATCGGGCGCCAGGGCATGGCACTCTGCACCCTTGAGATTCTCAAGATCGTGAACGACCTCAAAGAGAAGGGCTACTCCGAACCAGCCAATACTGCGACGAATTCCCCCTTGCTAATGCGATAGCGACTATTTTCCTTGGCGGTTTGTTGGCGTTCGTCCGGCTCAGCCACTCCCACTCTCGTCCATTCAGCACTTTTCCGTCACCTGAGAAACCACATTCCCAATGCCTACCGACACAGAGACGCCTACCCTGACGGAAGAATCCGTAAACAACATCCGCAGCTTGCTGGACCAGTCGGACGTTCGCTCAGTTCAGGCAGAAGTCGGGGGCTGGCAACCGGCTGACCTGGCCGAGCTCTTCGGCTTACTCACTCCGGCCGAGCGGGTCCTGCTCTTTCGCGCGCTGGGCCGTGATCGGGCAGCCGTCGTCTTCGCCTATCTCGACTACGAGCATCAAAACTCGTTTCTCGACGAACTGACGGAAAAAGAAACCCGTTACCTGCTGGATAAGCTCAATCCGGACGACCGGACGGCGCTCTTCGAGGAGTTGCCCGCCAACGTGACGCAGAAGATGCTCAAGTTGCTGAGTCCGGAAAAGCTCAAGGAGGCTCGTCAACTCCTCGGCTATCCGGAAGACAGCGTCGGCCGCTTGATGACCCCGAATTACGTGGTGATCTCGCCGGAATTAACCGTGGCCGAGGCGCTGGAGACCGTGCGTCGGACCGGGTTGAAAAGTGAAACCGTCAATGTGATTTACGTCACCAACGAATCGGGCAAGCTGCGGGACGTCCTGCGCCTGCGCAACCTTATCATGGCAGAGCCGGATTCACCCGTGGAGTCCTTGCTCAACGACTACGTCATCTCGCTGTCGGCCTTCGACGACCAGCAGGAAGCCGTGCGCATGATTCAGCGTTATGACTTATACGCCCTGCCGGTGGTGGATTCGGAAGGAACCATGATCGGAATCGTAACGATGGACGACTTGATCGATGTCCTCGAGGAGGAAGCGACAGAAGACTTCCACCGCGCAGCTGCGGTGGCTCCCCTCGACATGTCCTACAGTCAGGCGAGTTCACCCTTCCTGGTGCAGAAGCGTATCGGTTGGTTGACCATATTGATCTTTGTCAATTTGATCTCGGCGACCATCATCGTCGCTTACCAGGAATATCTAGAGGCCTTTATTGCGTTGGCTTTCTTCATGCCGCTGTTGATTGCCACCGGGGGCAACACTGGCGCACAGTCGGCCACGCTGCTGGTGCGCGCGATTTCGACGCAGGATGTGCTGCCCTCGGATTGGTTTAAAGTCTTCCGCAAAGAGCTGCTGGTCGGTGCCATTCTCGGCTTCGGTGTGGGGCTGGTGACCTGGGGCCTCGGGCTCTTTCGGGCCAGCGGTGAAATCGCCATGGTCGTCGGCTTGAGCATGGTCGCCATTATCATCATCGCCAACATGTTGGGGATGATCCTACCTTTTGTTCTAACTAAACTGAAGCTGGACCCGGCTACCGCGAGCAGCCCCCTGATCACTACCCTAATGGACGTCATCGGGGTCTTTATTTACTTCGCGCTGGCGGCGATGATACTGGACCTTGGTCCCATTAACGGCAGTTAATCGATCCCCAAATCAACAGCGGACTCACATATCCATGGACAAACTATCTGAAATCATGGCCGCCAAGCGGCACGCACTCGCGGGCAATCTGCGTCCGGTCCGGGAGCAGGAACTAGAACGCCTGGGCCGGATGCAACGGCAAGGAGGGAGCTTTTTCGAGGCACTCGCCCGCAAGGACCGCCTCTCTGTGATCGCCGAGATCAAGCGTAAATCACCCTCGGCGGGTGAGATCGCGCCCGCCAGCCTCGATGCGGTCGAGCAGGCGCGGGAGTATGTGAACGCGGAGGCCGACTGCCTTTCCATCTTAACCGATAAGGATTACTTCGGCGGCAGCCTGCAAGACCTCTGGGATGTCGTCGATTTCCTGGACTGCCACCAGCGCAAGACCCCCTGCCTGCGCAAGGACTTCATGGTCCATCCCGTTCAGGTCGCCGAAGCGGCCGAGGCCGGGGCGCGCTGCATTCTCATTATCGTGCGTGCGTTGGAAAACGACGAGATTAAGGCGCTGCGCGATGCCGCCGAAATCGCCGGACTCGATATCCTCTACGAAATCCACGAAGAGCGCGAATTGGAAAAGGCCCTGCGCTTTGAGCCAAAAATCATCGGCGTCAACAACCGCGACCTGAAGCGCTTCCGCACCGATCTGGCCATCTCCGAGGCACTGATCCCACAGATCCCGGATGGCATCGCTAAAATCAGCGAAAGCGGTATCTTCGACTTGGAGGACGCCACTCGCGCCCGCCAATGCGGTGCCGACGCCATTCTCGTCGGCGAGGCCCTAATGAAGGCAGAAGACACCGAAGCACTCGTCGAAGCCTTTCACAGTGCGTGATCCGGCGCTCATTTTAAAAAGCTGCCACGCAAAACGATTTCCCCGGGAGGGTCCAGCTCCGTCTGGACCGCGCAGGCAAGTGCGGAACCGATCACACCCTCGCGGCCCGGACGGAGCTGGGCCCTCCCGGAAATTAATCATGCCAGGACAATTGGTGTATCTCGCCTTGATAAGGCCAATTATCCGTTTCCTGAACCAATCCCGCACGCACCGGATTATTAACGACATAGTGCCACTTTTCCGTATAGCTTTCGTGACCTCGCAACTGGCGGTCCCAGAAATCTTTTTGCCAAAGCTTTTCAACTTTCGCTCCTTTCCATCGGCTCGCGGACATGGATTTCCAGTAGCCCACCCATTTGCCCAAAGGTGCTTCGGGCCAACTATTGGGGGCACAAAACAAATGAATATGATCGGGCATGATGACGTAACGACCCACCCGATAAACTGAATCATCCTGCCAAAGGTGATAGAGCAACTGGTGGGCCTTTTCGTTATCCAATAATGCTTGCCTGCGGGAAGTGCATACGGTCACGAATTGAATGATCGACCGGTTGTGACGCTCCACCGCAGGTAGATGAACCGGTCGTTTGCGATTCGGGCGATTCATGGCACCCACGCAAAACGATTCCCCCGGGAGGGTCCAGCTCCGTCTGGACCGCGCAGGCAAGTGCGGAACCGATCACACCCTCGCGGCCCTGGACGGAGCCGGGCCCTCCCGGAACCAGCCTACCCTTCGGCCCGCCGACCGGCGTCCGCCTCGATGGCTTGAAGAATATCCTGCATTACTTTGGCGGCATCCTCTTTGACCCCGGGAAGCTCCTCCAGCTCCTGCACCTCGGATCGCCCAAAGACGTAGAACTTGATCTTGGGCTCGGTGCCTGAGGCGCGCACGGCAAAGCTGTAGCCATTACTGAGCTCCAGGAAGAAGAAATCCTGCGGCGGAATTTGCTTACCGTCGGCATCAACGATCTTGTCCTTACCGAAGTCGGTAAAGCCGGAGACTTCGACACCATCAAAGTCCTGAGGCGGATCATTCCGATAGGATTCAAGGATGTTTTTTATCTTTTGCGCCCCGGCGGCACCCTCGTAGTAGACGTTGACCGTCTTTTCCTCATAATACCCGTGCTGCAAATAGAGCGCGTCGAGGTATTCGGGGAAGGTCATCTCATTGGCTTTGAGGTAGGCAGCCAACTCGCAGAACATCAGGACTGCGGCATTGGCGTCTTTGTCCCGCACCCGGTCCGAAGCGAGATAACCGTAGCTCTCCTCGCCCCCAAAAACAAAATACGTCGAGTAGTCCAGCAGCAGGTCGGCACGCGTCCAAATATCGCAGGCGTCGTAGTCGATCGCCAACCCCTCCTGCTCAAATAGCTTGGCCTTCATCTCCGCTTCGTAGCCCGCCAGTTTTTCACCGATCCATTTAAACCCGGTCAAGGTGTTGATGGTCTTGATGCCGTGCCAGTCAGCAATGGACTCCTGCATCGGGCTGGTCACGAAGGTTTTGATCAGGACGGCATTCTCGCTGCCATCCTCCGGCAAAATTTCGCCGTCCTTAAGCGTGGAGATACGGTATTCAGCCAGGATCGCGCCGATCTGATTTCCTGTCAGCAGTACCATTTCACCCTCCCGGTTGCGCACCGCCACACCCATGCGGTCAGCATCCGGATCGGTGGCAATCACTACGTCAGCACCACTCTCCTCCGCCTTGGCAAGCGCCATGGAGAGGGCCTCGGCGTTTTCCGGATTCGGAGATTTTACGGTAGGGAAGCGAGGGTCGGCCTGCATCTGCTCGGGCACCTCAACCACTTCTACCCCGAGTTTCTTCAAGACCGGCAACGCACTGATCGCGCCCGTGCCATGAATGGGGGAAAAGACGATCTTGGGCGCCTCCTGCTCCATCACCTCATGATCAATGACCATTTCCTCGAGTAACTTGTGATACGCCTCGTCCGCCGTATCTTTAAGCGTGATCACCGGTGCCAAATCCAACTCCAGGAATGCAGGCACCTCCTCCAGCGAGACTTCGTTCACCAGACCGACGATACCCTCGGCGTGAGGCGACACCACTTGGGCGCCATCTTCAAAGTATACTTTAAATCCGTTGTCATGCGGCGGATTGTGGCTTGCGGTAATCACCGCCCCGCAGGTCGCGCCGACCTCCCGCACCGCGAAGCTGAGCTGCGGCGTGGAGCGTGGCCCGTCAAAGATCAACGCTTGCCCGCCCAGCTTACACCAAGTCGATGCCGCCAGCTCACAGAAGTGGCGCGAAAAATGGCGGACATCGTGAGCGATCACGAAACGGGGGAGATCATGGCGTCCACTCTCGCGCAGATATTTCTCGCAGTAACGAAAGAGTCCAATGGTCGCTTTGATCAGATTGAAGTCGTTGAGCACGTTGGAGCCGACAGCGGCATGCTCGGGCGTGCCATTCGAGCCCGGACTGCCCGTCTCAACCGAAGATGCGACCCGTCCGATCGTGCGCCCGCGGATGCCGCCAGTGCCAAAAGCCAAGTTCTGATAAAAACGATCGTTCAGCTCTTCCCAAGCCTCTTGCGCCACCAGTTCAGCAATACTGGCTTGCACCCAATCCGGCAAGTAATCCGCCTCAGCCCAGATTTTCAAATTATTCAGTGCGCTCTCAAGGAGCTTACCCTCCTTGGCTGCGGCTTGTGCTTGCTCGATAATGTTCATATTTTTTATCTATTCAATTGTAGTGCCGTCACTGATTTCCGGCTTGGTGGAAAGCGCGCTCCAGCGGGCAACGAAATCTTTTTCGTCCGCCGCAAAGCGGGGGCTGATTTCGAAAGTGATGCCTGGCAAACCGGAGTCGTCGGTGTCGATCTCGACCCCGGCGGCCTTCAGCCAGTGGGCGAACATACGCAGCTGATCCTCCTTACAGGTCTGCGGTGAATCCAGCCCCGCTGCATTTTTAACCGGGCTGAAATCATCGCCACGGACGGCTTCGATGATGACGGGGTTGGCCGCCAAGGGCAGCGCGTCAAAAACGAACATCTCAAATTTTACCCCATTGGGCTGCTCCGGATTTACTTGCGCACCCGCAGCATCCACGCAGGGAATCTTCTTATTCGCCCGGTGAAACGGCAGCTTCAAATCCAAGCCATCACCGCCCACACGGGCAATGAAATCACGGTCAAAGACATGGATCGCCACACTACCCGCCTTGAAGCGGAGTTCGCCATCCAAAGTAGTTTCCTCCTGCATCGCCGTCGGCATATCACTGTATTCGATCACCTTGGTCACACCATCCTGCGTGCAAAAGTGCCCAACTTTCTCCAGCGCGTAAGCCTTCGGCACCATCTTACTGGAGAGCTCAGACTGCCCCAGCACATGAAAACCAATAAATGCCGGATCCACGCACTGGACGATAGGATTATCGACCTGAAAATAACTCACAATATCCACGCCATTGGCCTTCATCGTATCCACCGCTCCGCTACGAACCAGAGCGCGCAAAGCACCGCCATGCCCATCAGGAGTCATCGCAATGCTGTCTTGCCTGGAAAGCAGAATCTTGCCCTCAAGGTCGACCGCCGGCACCAGACCCTGCACGATGAAATGGACGCTCTCTGGCGGCAGCCCAAAATAAGCGTTCTCCTCAAAGGCAGCGATAGTGGCAGCATGGTTGATTTCGCTGGTCAGAATAAACCAGGGCAGGGTCACCCCAAAGCGCTCGCCCGAGCGCAGGATCTTCTCGGCAAACACCTGAAACAGACTCTTCTTCGACAGCGGTGTCACCGGATAGGTGCCTTTCGGCCCATCGTAGCCGAGGCGCGTGCCCTGCCCGCCCGCAACGGTGAAGGCCGCAACCCGGCCGGCGCGGATAGCTTCGGCTCCCGTCTGAAATGCACGCTCCCACTCGGTCGCACTGGCTTCGTTGCTGGGCAATGCAATATAAGGCGCAGGCTCAAGTCCCTCTAAATCCAAAGCGCAATGACTCTCACTAAAAACATGCTCCTGCACCAGGCCCGATAACTCATCCAAGTCAATTGAGGCCGCCTGTGCCAGTAATCTTTCTTGTCCAGAATCGTCGAGTTGGTCGAAAAACTGAAAAACCTGGCCCTGCCCGGCTTCCTTGAATTTAGCGATTAGCGCTTGCATGCTTAAATATGGTTTTACTTTCAGTGGATTGATAAGCTTTTTATGCGGAGAAAAGCAAACATCGAACCGCCCGCAGCGTAAATTACTTGTTAATTTTCACTTTCAGCCGATCCGCTCAATTAAAGCTCCTCCGAAAAACGAAAGAGCAATTCATCCGGACGCGAGTAACCAAGTCGCTCACGCACCACCCGCTCCAAAAAATCAGGGTCTTCAAGCAAGCGGGAGAGGTAAGCCTCTTTTTGCTGAAATTCTTTTCTGGCTTGTATGAGCTTTGACTCAATTCTATCGTGCCGTTCTTTGAAATTCTGAAACTCCCTGTGGGTCTTCAGCAGCATCCCGCCTAAAAAGACGACCAACACTCCCAGCATCGCCAATAACATGAGCATGAGAATGCGCTCCTTTCGCTGTGCAGATTTTCCAGACATACCCCACCAAGAGAAGTTGATTTTACATCCATTGGAAAGGGAATTCTAAACTAAAACCATGTACCAGGACTATTTCGGATTCTCAGAAATGCCCTTCCATGTGACGCCCAACCCGCGTTTCCTCTACCTCAGCCCCACCCACGAGGAGGCCCTGCAACATCTGCACTACGGCATTGAGGAGAAAAAAGGCTTTATCGTTCTGACCGGAGAAGTCGGTTGCGGAAAAACCACACTCTGCCGCAAGCTACTGGAAGAGCTCGAATCCCGCGAAGAAGTCGACACGGCGCTGCTACTCAACCCCCGTGTTTCTGAAACCCAACTGCTGCGCGGCATCATGAAGGAACTCGGCGAGGAAGCCAAAGCCCGCTCCAAGAGCGATCTACTCGACAAAATAAACGACATCCTGCTCGAACGAATCCATGCCGGGCGTGAGATCGTAGTCATCATTGACGAAGCGCAGAACCTCTCTTTCGAGGTAATGGAAATGTTGCGTATGCTCTCAAATCTGGAAACTTATGACCAAAAGTTGCTGCAGATTATCCTGATGGGACAACCGGAGCTGAGTTCGAAACTAAAGGAGGAGCGGCTACGCCAGCTACGCCAACGTGTGCTGGTTCATTACGACCTGAAGCCACTCAACGCCGACGAAGTCAGGCACTATATTGACCACCGGCTCACCCTCGCAGGCAACAAAGGACGCATCCAGTTTACCACCCGCGCCGTTAAGAAAGTCGCTAGCAACAGCCTCGGCATACCGCGCATGATCAATAACATTTGCGATAAATCTCTACTCTCAAGCTACATCCGCAACGGCAGCGAAGTCAACTGGTGGGATGTACGCAAAGCACTGAAAGACATCAACCGATTACATCAATCATAGCGAATAGTTTCCAATCACTTGCCGTAAGCCGCCATATTTTATTAATCTCTAGCAATTACCAGCTTTGTAACATGTCTCTCATCAACCAAGCATTGCGCAAAGCCCAGCGCGAACGCGCTCACAACCGCATGTCAGAACCAGCTGCGGCGACGACCGCGCCAGTAGCTGCCCCCAGTGGCATGAGCCCATCTTTAATCATTGGCCTAGTCGTCGCTGTGGCCGTACTCTTGGCCCTCGTGGTGAGTCTAAGTGTTATGCTTCTTAATAAAACCCACAGCCCGTCCACGGCTCAGTCGCACCCAGCGGATGCCCAGTCGGTAGGCGGATTATCCTCTCCCGCGACGGCTACAACCGAGGAAACCACAGCAACTACCTCCGAAGGCGAGCGAATCGCTCCGATAGTCGCGCAATCCAAGAGCACCAGCCCATTGGACCGCGAGACCACAACTACGGTGGCCGAAAAACTCAGTCGCGCAAGCGCAGCAACCGAGACACAAGCGACCAATGAACCCGCGGCACAAGCAGCGGCCCAGGCAAACCAGGAAATTATCGACTGGCTCACTCACGCCCGAATCAGCGAAGTGAAAATTTCAGCCGATGAGAGTCGAGTCATTATCAACGGTGAATCCTACACCGCTGGCGAACACGTAAATTTACCGCTCGGCCTCAAGGTAATCATTATCGAAGAGAGACGCGTGTTGTTTATCGATGGCAACGGCAAGAAGTATCTGAAGCGCATTTAGAGCAGTCAAATAACATAGATTCAATCAGTGGATTGATTCCCTGAATCCCTCTACCCTCAAGCTACCCGAACTACGCAACTTTCAAAACCTCACCCGAACACCCGCACCCGCATACCTTGAATTGTCGCCAAGTCCTGCCAGTCAGTTCCGCGCATCGGATGCACCTTCGGCGGATACTTGCGCCCTTTCTCCCGCTGCCAAGACTCCAAAAAGCCGCGCACAAACTCCTGGCTGCCCAGAATCGCGCCATCGGTAAAGTAGCGCACCCGGCAGCGCAGCACCGTCGCCCGCGGCAGCAACGCCTTCTCCTGCTCCAGCACCTGCAAAGCCTTCGCCCGCTCCGCTTCCGAAAGCCCCGGCTGTCCGGCCCGCTTACCAAAGATCAACTCCCGGTGCATCCG
>PXBU01000428.1 GCA_003566795.1 Puniceicoccaceae bacterium
AACAATCTACGGGACGCTTCCTCCGCATCGAGAGATCGGGCGAGGAAGCGAAGACCACCGCCACTCCCCGTCTCAACGAACTACGCCGTCAGGTCGACGTTCTCGAAGGCCAACTGGATGAAGTCAAAGCCGCCACCGTCTCCACCTGGGACACGGTCAAAGCTACCACTCGCGAAACCTATGACAACCTGAAACGCAATTTCGATGAGGCCCGTCAATGGATGAGCGACATGATAGAGCCCTGAGCGACATGCTGAGATCCGGGCTAGCTGATATTCAATCCATCAATCGTGGCACATCCGAATCAGGACGGCGCGCCTGAGGGCGGCCTGCGCTTTATCATGAGTCTGCGGGCCACCGGTGAGGGGCATATTTCCTCGATCGAGTTCCGCGCCGGCACCATTACGGCATCGGGCAAGATCTCCCTCGACAAGATCTCGCGCTACGTTACCCCGCCGGAGGTGATTCCCGACCCCACCTTTCATAAACCCAGCTTCACCCTCAAGCTGGGAGAAATGGGCCTGAACCACCGCTTTGTGATTGATGCCCTCGAGGCCCTTGCGGAGCATTTCACGCTCGGCGAACTGGAGCACAGCCTTAGTGCCATGCGACGCAAACCGCACGCACAGTCCCTCCATTTTGACGAGGCCCTCGCGTTCATCAAATGGTTGGCCGATTCGAACTACGACATCCGGTTTTCCGATCAGCTGGCGATCAGCGAGCGCATCATCTTTCCGGTTTCCCTCAACGAGGCCAAGGGTATCGAAGACGCACGCTTCGTCCGTTTCACCGAGGAGGACGGCAGCATTAACTACTACGCGACCTATACTGCTTATAACGGGCACAACATTCTACCTCAGTTCATCCGCACCAAGGACTTCCTTCACTTCAGCATTCTCACGCTGAACGGCGACGGAGTGCAGAACAAGGGCATGGCTCTCTTTCCCCGTCAGATTAAAGGACGCTATGCCATGCTCTCGCGACAGGATGACGAGAACCTGCTCATCATGTTCTCCGAAAGTCCCCACCACTGGAGCGACCCGCAGGTTATCCTGCGCCCTGAGCAGCCATGGGAGGCGGTCAAGATCGGCAACTGCGGTTCCCCGCTCGAGACTGAAGCCGGCTGGCTCGTCATCACCCACGGTGTCGGTCCGATGCGCGAATACTCGATTGGCGCCGTCCTGCTCGACCTGGACGACCCCACCCGGGTGATCGGACGCCTGCGTGAACCGCTCTTGTCCGCTGAGGGCGAGGAGCGTGAAGGCTACGTGCCCAATGTGGTTTATAGCTGCGGTGCCATGCTTCACGGTGACACCCTCGTGCTGCCTTATGCCATCAGCGACCGCGCGACCGTCATCGCCACCACGCCTCTGGCGCCGCTTCTCGCCGCGCTGCAGGCGGGTGCTTGAGCCTAAATTCAGAATTCAGAGGTCAGAGAACAGAGGCCAGATTTTTATAATCAATGTCTTATGAGAAATTAGGAAGTCGCCAGTTTGGCAAAACAAAAATATCAATACTCCATGGCTATCAATGCTGACCTCTGTTTTCTGTCCTCTAACTCATCTTTTTAGCTTGAGCCTTCTACCCCATGATTTCCCAAGACAGCTCGACCAAAACTCAAGCGCTTCCTCCCTCTTCGTCCCGCGACCGGACGAGGGCGGAAGGACCTGTCGGCTACATTCTTCGTTTGCGGACTCTCCGCGAACACTATCCACATCAGTCATTAAGACCAACTATTACATCCCATGGGCGATAAATCACCAAAATCCAAACAGAAAAACCAGAATCAAAAGCAGAGTAAATCCGATGCCGTGCAAAAAGAAAAACAGCGCGTGATCGATAGCAAAAAAATCGTCGTGGGCACCGCGAAGAAAAAGTAGGAGCCAGGAATTTCCGGGAGATCTTTCTGGAGCCGTCCCCCAGAGGTGCGCCGGAAATACTGTGGCACCGTATTGAAGCGGTGCTGGTGAGGCCAGTAGGGTAGGTGCAACTAGTAGGGTTACACCCTATATAAACGACATAGGTTGAATGATAATATGGAGTTATGGAAAATACGACCCTCACCCTCCAACTTCAACAACCAACCATAAGCATCATATGATTTACACTATCGCCATCGTCTTAATTGCCCTCTGGCTGCTGGGTCTTATCAGCGGCTCCACTATGGGCGGATTTATCCATGTCCTCCTTGTCGTCGCTGTTATCGTTCTGCTCGCCCGAATCATACAGGGGCGCCAGCTTTGATTAAGCACGGCGGTTTCTGAGATGGAAACCGCTTACACCGATGCTGTCGGACGGACGATTGGTATCCTTTGTCTGCATCGCCGACCGAAAGCTGCGAGACTCATCTAGCATGTCTGCAAAATATTTTATCCTATCTGCCAGCTTGGTTGCTGTGCTCATCGTGGGGGCTTGCACTCCGGGCCTGCACCAGAAGGGCTCACCAAACGCTATCCCGGAGGGCGACTCTGTCTCAAGGTCGGTCCAGGAGAATGAAGATTTGAATGAGGTCAAAGCGCAATCGGATTTTAAATAATAGCCCGACTGATTAATCGGCGTAGCCCGCTCTCGATAATAAATCTAATGATTTATCGAGACGCAAAAGATTTACTGAACCTGCTTTAGCCTTGGTAAGGGGAAGCAGCGACGCCGTGTACGTCTAGCCCGTCGATGACGAAGACCTTGCCGGCCTCGGGTTCGTCGGCACCTGCCTTGATGCCGGTGGTGACGAAGAGACGGTCGAGGTTTTTGCCGCCGAAGGCACAGGCGGTGGTTTCGACGGCGGGGATGTCGATCTGCTGCATTTTTTCGCCGGTTTTGGGGTCGAAGCGCACCACGCAGCCGCCGTGGCAGAAGGCGACCCAGAGTTTATCCTCGGCGTCGATTGTCATGCCGTCGGGTGAACTGTCGTAACCGGCCGCTTCGGTGTCGACAATCAGGCCCGCCTCGACGATTCGCCCGCTCTGGCGGTCATAATCGAAGGCCTGAATGCGTCGGGTGGGCGTGTCGATGTAATACATGGTATGGGCGGCCGCGTTCCAGCAGAGGCCGTTGGAGTTGGTCACTCGCGGTAACTTGAGGTGCAGCTGCCCGTCGGTGTCGTAGCAGTACAGGTTGGCGTCGCCCGTTTTTTTGACCAAGCTGATGGTGCCCGCCCAGAAGCGTCCTTCCGGATCGCACTTACCGTCGTTGAAGCGGTTGTCCGGGCGCTTGCCGGCTTCGGGATCGGCCAGCAGCTTTTTTTGTCGGGTGGCAGGATCAAAGGTATAGATGCCGCTGTCACCGGCGCAGAGGTAGCCGCCGCTGGCCCGCGGCACGACGGTGCCGATGCGCTCGCCGATGGCAAAGACGGTCTCGTCCCCGCTATCGGGGTCGAGCTCGATCAGGGCATGCCCCTCGATGTCGACGTAAACCAGTTTGTCTTTCCACCAAATGGGACCTTCGCCCCATTGGGAGATGCGTGAGCCGATAGGTTTTATGGTAATATTTGGCATGGAACGAGTTTGTGGACTGGGCCGCTACAGGTCAACCTGATCAATGATGCTTGCTTTTTTGGCTTCGCTGAGGTCAGTCCGGCTTAGAAGTAGTAGCCGAAGTTGATGTTGAAGCGGGTCTCCCAGTCATTGGTAGTGTTGGCACCGAAGCGATTGCTGGAGAAGCCTGCATTAGTGAGGTTGCCGACAGTATTGTTGCTTGTGGGGTCATCGTAACCGGCGCGGTTGCCGACGAAGTCGTTGCCGTTGGAGAAGCCGAGATCGGCGTAAATATACCAGCCGCCGCGTGCGAAGGCAGTGCCGACGATGAACAGCTCGCTGTCGTTGAAGCTGCTCTCCGACTTCATGATCGAGCTGTATTCGATGTAGGGAATCATGTAGTCAAGCCAGTCGACTTGCGGCGTTTCGTAGTAATAGCTGAGCGAGACGGCCGGGATCCAGGCCTCGGCAGCGACCAGGGTGGGGAAGTCGTAGGCGCCCATTTGGACCACTTTGTCGGATAGGAGGTTGCCCCCTTCGTCGTCGTTCGCGTCCACGCTATAGTTATAATAGGTGAGCTGCGGGGTGAGCGTCCAGTTGTTCCATTTCAGGATGCCGTGGATCGATCCGGCAAACATGTCGCCGTTGCTCTGCGGGCCATTGCTTTTGAGGATACCGTATTGCAACGAGCCGCCGAGATCGGCAGCGACTGCGCCGAGCTGGGTGGAGTAGACGCCGCGCAGGTTGAACTGGTGGCTCTCCTCGTAGCCGTCACCCGTCTCGTCGACCACGTCGTAGGAGTAGCGGGAGCTGTCGCGACCGAAGTTGTTGCCGGTGCCCGTTGGTGTGGGGAGCGCGTAAAAGGCGAGGTCAAAGGTCCAGTTGTCTATCCGGTCGGTGGTGTATTTGAAGCCGACATTCATGTTATCAGATAGGCCCACGTAGTAGTGCTGATCGAAGAGCCAGCTTTGCGAGACGCCGTAGGCACCGGGCCCAAAAGGCGCACGGTTGAGGCCAACTTGCAGCTCATCGCTGTTGTCGAAGCGGTAGCCGATCCAGGCGGTGTGAACGAAGTGGTAGCTGTCGGCATTATTGGTGCCGTAGCCGGGGTAAAAGCGGTATTCGGCCTTGCCGAGCCAGTTGTCGCGCTCGTAATCGAGATTGATGCGGAAGGTATCCAGCGCGAAGTTGCCGGAGCCGCCCCGCGTGGCGCTGGTACCTGCGCCCTGATTGTAGTCACCTACCAGAAAGTTGGCGCGCATGGCACCGCCGAACGTCAGGCCCTCCAATGCCGGGATCAAGTCACCCGGCGTGATTTTTGCCGGGCCCATGTCGGCGGCCTCAGTGATCTGGCCCTCCAATTCAGCAACCCGCTCGGAGGTGGTTCGCTGCTCGGCAGCTGCCAGTGCGGCTTTGGTGGCCTCGAGTTCCTGGCTGAGTTGCTCCAGTCGCTGCATCAGCTCTGCCTTGGTTGGTTCCGCCTGTGCCTGTGCAGCACTCGCCAGCGAGAGGCCGAGGCAGATAAGTAGCGACTGGAGTGTTCGTTTGTTAGTTCGGTTATCGGTTTCCATGTGTTTGGGTTATTCGTCAGTTATCCGGCGTGTAGCGTCCGCCGTAGCCGGGACGATAGAGCCGCAGCCCTAACCCGGCTCCAGTTCGAAGCCGTCTTTGCGGTCTTTGATCACCCAACCCTTTTCGAGCAGCTCATCGCGGAGCGCATCGGCTTGGGCAAAGTCTTTGGCTTGTTTGGCCTCCCAGCGCTGCTGGGCTAGGGCCTGGATCTCTGCGGGCGCATCGATTTGCTTTTCTTCGACGGTGAAGAGTTCGAGCCCGAGCGCGTAGAGTAGGCTGCCGAAAGCGCGGAGCATGGCGCGCGCGCCGTCGGCATCGAGGCTGGCGGCGGGGTTGGCACCGAGCACGCCGAAGATGGCCCCCAGGCAGGCGGCGGTGTTGAGATTGTTGCGCAGGGCGTCCCAGGCCTTGGCGAAGCGCCCGAAGTCCTCCGGCGCGTCGGCACTGATGTAGCCCGCCAGAGCCTCGCGCCCTTCGCCGGTTTTTTTCAGCAGGGAGTCGGCAAAGCGCTCTAGTTTCGTGAGTGCACTCTGCGAGGCGTGGAGTCCGTCGAAAGTGAAGTTCAGTTGCTGACGGTAGCTGCCCGCAATCAGGGTGTAGCGTACAATCATCGGGCTGAAGCCCTTCTCCCGCAGGTCGTTCAGAGTGTAAAGATTGCCCAGACTTTTCGACATCTTTTCGCCCTCGACCATCAGGTGCGCACTATGGAACCAATGGCGGCAGAGTGCGTGGTCGTGGGCGCACTCGGACTGGGCAATTTCGTTTTCGTGGTGGGGGAAGCAGAGGTCGATGCCGCCGCCATGCAGGTCGATGGTCTGGCCGCCGAAAGAGCTTTCGATCATGGCCGAGCACTCCAGGTGCCAGCCGGGGCGGCCTTCGCCCCAGGGGCTGGCCCAGTAGTTGTCGCCGTCCTCGGGCTTGCGGGCCTTCCAGAGCGCAAAGTCGGCGACGGACTCGCGGTCATATTCGTCCGCATCGTTGACGGCTCCGGCTGAGTTTTCGTTTTGGGTTTTGAGTTCGCGCTGCTTGAGCTTGGAGAGGCTGCCGTAGTTTTCAAAAGAACTGACGCGGAAGTAAACCGAGCCGTCTTCGGCAGCATAGGCGTGTCCCTTCTGGATCAAGGTCTCGATCAGGACGATTTGCTGCGGGATGTGCTCGACGGCACTGGGCTCCAGCGACGGGGGTAACATGTTGAGGGTCTCGCAGTCGGTATGGAATTTTTCCGTCCAGTGCGTGGTAAACTCGGCCAGGCTCTTACCCTCCGCCTGGGACTGGCGGATGGTTTTGTCGTCGAGGTCGGTGATATTGCGCACGTGGCGCACCTCGGTGCCATCCACTTCGAGCACGCGGCGCAGCACGTCCTGAATTAGGAAAGTGCGGAAGTTCCCGATATGGGCCGGGCCGTAAACCGTGGGGCCGCAGCAGTAGAAGCGCAGTGGTTCGCCCGGCTGGGGAGCCAGTGTTTGGATGGATCGGCTGTGGGTGTCGTAGAGTTGGACGGACATTTCTGAGTTGTGCGTTGTAAGTTGAGTGTTGAGAGTTGTGCCATTGTCTGCCTGAGTGCCAATAGTAAATCTTTATGTCTTCATATCAATTAGATCTGACCCGTCGGCCCCGACGTACGCGGCGAACGGCAGCCTTGCGTACGCTGGTTAATGAAACCACTGTGCAGGCGAGTCACTTGATACAGCCACTATTTGTGATAGAAGGCGACGGCCCGCCCGAGCCGATTGAGTCGATGCCGGGGCAGTTCCGTCGCTCGATTGCAGATTTGCTTGAGGAATGCAAAGAACTCGCAGGGCTGGGAATTCCTGCCGTGGCTTTATTTCCCAAGCTGGACGCTGCAGTAAAGGCGGATGACGGGCGCGAAGCAACTAATCCGGATACGCTGGTCCTGCGGGCGATCCGTGCACTCAAGCAGACGGTGCCCGAGCTGGCTGTGATTGCCGACTTGGCACTCGACCCCTATACCACGCACGGGCATGATGGGCTCTGGGACGCGTCAGCGCAGGACTTGGCCAACGACCCGACAGTCGAAGTGCTGTGCGAGATGGCGGTGCTGGCTGCCGAGGCAGGTGTCGATATCGTGGCGCCCTCCGACATGATGGATGGGCGCGTCGGCGCGATCCGCGAGGCGCTCGATGGGAATGGCCACCAGAAGACTGCCATTATGGCCTACTCGGCGAAGTTCGCCTCCGCCTACTACGGGCCCTTCCGCGATGCGGTCGGCAGCTCCGCCAGTGCGGGGACGCCGCATTTGGATAAGCGCACCTACCAGCTCAACCCCGGTAACCGCCGCGAGGCGCTGCTGGAAGTGGCCCTTGATGAACAAGAAGGTGCCGATATTTTAATGGTCAAGCCGGCTGGGCCCTACCTTGATATCATCCGGGAAGTGCGGGAGGAGACGGATTTGCCGCTGGCAGCCTATCAGGTGTCCGGCGAGTACGCGCAGATCATGGCTGCGGCAGAGCGGGGCTGGCTCGATTTGGAGCGTTGCCGGGATGAGTCGCTACTGGCGATCCGCCGGGCCGGAGCGGATATGATTCTAACTTATTTTGCCAAGGATGTCGCCCGAAGTTTGGCAGGTGTCCCGAGCGACGCACCGCTCGGTGCCTAACCGCATAGGTATTAGTTCTCCGTCCTTTTTCTGGCGCGGTGTTTTTCGGCGTATTTGCGCTTTCTCGCCAGCTCGCGCATGTCCACTGCGGGGTCGTCCGCCTCAAAAATCTCCTGGCCGATGATGTGCTCGATCACATCCTCCATAGTGATGACGCCGGACATGTTGCCGAACTCATCGACCGTGATAGCGAGTTGCTGTTGGTTTCTGAGGAAAGTTTGCAGCGCATCATCTGCGCTGGCGGCATCGGGCACGAAGATCGCATCGGTAGCCAAAGCCGAAATATGCAGTTCGTCACGGCCTTCGGCCTTTGCGGTCAAAATGTCCCTACGCCGGACGATTCCCTGGATGTTGTCGGGTTCGCCTTCAAAAACGGGGATGCGGGCGAATGGGATGTTGCGCTCTTTTTCAAAAAGTGAGCCGATGGTTTCCGCGCCATTAATGGTGTAAACCACCGTTCGTGGTGTCATGATAGCATCGACAAGAATCTCATCGAGGCTCAGGGCATTATTAATGACCTCGCGCTCGTTTGAGGTCAGCATACCTTCTTTCTCGCTCTTCTCGGCGAGTAGCATGATTTCCTGGTCGCTGTCCTTTTCTGACTCTTTTGTTTTGAGCAGGAACCTGACAAAAAAACCAACTACCTTTGAGATCGGTGTCATGACTTTGCAGATCCACGTGAGGGGAAATATCAGGATCGGCTGCAAACCGGGGCGGTAAAGAACTCCGACGTTCTTGGGGATTATTTCCGAGAGAAAAAGTATGGCCACCGTCATACTGAGCGAGACCTTTAATAGTACATTGTCGTAGCCTGACCAGATCTGCACCGCTAGGCCGCCGACGATCGTCGCCCCGAGAGTGTTGGCGATCGTGTTCAGGCTGAGAATCGCAGAGCTGGTTTCCTCGATGTCCTGCCTGAATTTTTCCAGCCTTTCGCCGCGTTTCGGATGCCTTTTCTTCAGGCTTTCAATCTCCGCTGTTGTTGTGCTGAGGATCATCGCCTCCAGAATGGAGCAGAGTGCAGAAACGCCGATGGTGAAGCAAGTGGCTAGAATAAAAAACGGTATCATCGTAATCGTGTTGCGGATAAGCAGAAAAATTAATATGTTTGAACTTTATTCCAGCGACACTTCAAGTAGTAGTGTTGTCCGCAGCCTGACTTTCAAGCATTTTTAGGAAGATGAAAGTCGGACTGCTATTGACTTGACCTGTTTTCTTAATCGCCTTCATCTTTGCCTCTGCTTCCTATAATTATGCTATGAAAAATATTCTGCCCCTTACACTAGCTCTTTTCTCAGTCGCCGCCTTCAGTGGTTGTGAACTCATGCGGACCGGAGTGCCGCAGGAGGTTGTCATTCTTTCCTTCCCGACCGAAGCCAGTGTTTACATTGATGGCAAGGCTGCCGGGATCACGCCCATGAGAGTGGCACTACCTAGAAAGACAAATCACGAGATCCGGTTGGAGAAGCATGGCTACAACCCGGCGGTGAAATACTTCGCCCCGGTGCCGAATGAAAAAGCAGAAAACTTTATCCGTTTCGGGCTGAGCCGGGACCTTGGCTACTACGTCGACCTTGACCCGAGCACTATGAGGGCGAAACTGCGAAGTGAGCTTGTGCCTAACTCGCTTGGTGCGGATCCCTTTGAAAGAATGGCAATTCAAGCGCTGCAGGCGGATGCCAAGTTGGAGGCCGGGGAGATCACACCGCTGGAGCACAAGTATATCATTGAGCAGATCGTCGAGTTCTTCGAGTCCCAAATTTAACCAGTTATTTCCTGTTGCTATGAGCAAGGTTCCTGCAGAGCTTCTTTACACCAAAGACCACGAGTGGGTCAAAATACATGAGGATGGCACCGCGACCGTCGGTATTACTGACTATGCCCAAGAGAGCTTGGGTGACATTACTTTCGTTGAATTTCCCGAAGTAGGGGAATCTTTCCCGGCGGGAGAAACGTTTGGCGTGGTCGAGTCGGTCAAGGCCGCGTCCGACTTGTTTATGCCGGTCGACGCCGAAGTGGTCGAGGTCAATGAAGCGGTGGATGCCAGTCCGGAACTTTTGAACCAAGACCCCTACGAGGAGGGCTGGCTTTTGAAAATCAAGCCACAGGACCCCGCGCAGTTGGAGGGTTTGCTCAAGGCCGAGGCCTATCAGGGGATTATTTAGAGCTTTCCCAAAAGCATTAACGGTTCAACTCATCCCTTTCGGGGTTTGCACTCCCCACCTCACCCTTCGCTAGCGACGAAGGAGCTGGTTTTTGGGAAATCCGATGCTGGTTCCATCAGAACTCCCGCATAGTCGCTTTTTACTCCGATCCTAATATTGCATGGAGTACACCGTTCGAATACATAAAAAGGGACTGGCAAAAAAATATTGACATGTCTGTTGGGTCATGCAGTCTAAGGAGCATGAGAACACGTAGATTAAAGGTTAATGGGGGCGTGAGTGATGCTGTTTACCACTGCATGACTCGTACGGTGAATGGTGAGCGTTTGTTTGAGGATCGTGAGAAGGAGGTGCTGCGTAAGATGATCTGGCAGGTGGCGGACTTCTGTGGGGTGCAGGTGCTGACCTAC
>PXBU01000362.1 GCA_003566795.1 Puniceicoccaceae bacterium
AAGCAACAGGACAAGCAGGTCTATGTGATTGAGGTCAACGACAACCCCAGCATCGAACACCGCGTGGAAGACCGCTACCTCGGCGACGAACTCTACATGATGATCATGCAGGAGTTTGCCGACCGCCTGGAACAACGGGGGCGTAACTGATGATTTCAGAGGCCAGAACTCAGAAGTCAGAGGCCAGGAAACATTTACCCATGAAAACAAACCTGTGCATACGCCCAGCCAAGGTGGAGGATCTCGATGCCCTGGTTGCTCTGGAGGAACTTTGCTTCGCCACGGACCGCTTGAGTCGTCGCTCTTTCCAGCGCTGGTTGAAAGGGGAGCATTGCCTTTTTCAGGTGGCCGTTTCCGACGACCGTTTACTTGGATATGGACTGGTATTATTGCACAGCGGCACCCGTTTGGCCCGCCTTTATTCGATCGCCGTGGCACCGGATGCGCGGGGTCGGGGAATCGCACAAAAGCTTGTCCGGGCGCTGGAGGAAGCTGCGGAGGAAGAAGACCGTTTCGTCATGCGCCTCGAAGTGGCCAAAGCGAATGCCGGTGCCATCCGGCTCTACGAGCAGCTCGGCTACTCGGTGTTTGACGAGTGGGAGGACTATTACGAGGACCACTCCGATGCCCTGCGCATGCAAAAGCGCATCCGTTTTCCGGAACACACGCGGAGCGACTTGCGGGTGCCGTGGTTTGGCCAGTCGACTGCCTTTACCTGTGGGCCGGCCTGCTTGTTGATGTTGATGGCAGCAATCGATCCGCAATTGCCGGTCAGTCGACAGCTGGAGTTGGACCTCTGGCGCGAGGCGACGACGATCTACATGACTTCGGGGCACGGTGGCTGCCATCCGGTGGGGCTGGCTCTCGCCGCGCGGGCGCGGAAATTCGATGCCGAAGTTTATTTGAGCCAGCTGACCACTCCTTTCCTGGAAGGCGTCCGCGCCGCTCATAAGAAAGAGGTGCTCGATCTCGTCCATGCGCAGTTTATGGACCGTGGACGTGCCTCCGGTGTGCCGATCGTGCATGAAGCGATTACGGTGTTGCAACTGGAGCGGTGGCTTCAGGGTGGGGGATTGGTCATGGTTTTGATCAGCAGCTATCGGCTCAACGGGGACAAGGCCCCGCACTGGGTCGTGGTCACCGCGCAGGACGAGCTGTGCTTCTACCTGCACGACCCCGATGTGGAAAAACTCACGCGCAGCAGCCTCGACTGCCAGGATATCCCCATCGCCAAGGAAGATTTTGCCAAAATGCTCTCCTACGGCAGCAACCGCTACAGCGCGGCCGTTGTTTTGAATCGATTGTTTCCTTTTCAGTGATTGCCAAGACGGCACAGATTCGTTGTATCGGCGCACCATGTCCGAAACACCACACATCGATATCGATTACGTCGCCAATCTGGCGCGGATCGAACTCACCGACGAGGAAAAGGCCAAACTGGGCAGCCAGTTGGACGACATCCTCGGTTACTTTGACAAGCTCAACGCGGTCGACGTTTCCGGCGTCGAGCCCATGGCACACGCCCACGCCGTGACCAACGTCTGGCGCGAGGGCGACCAGCCCGGCCCGGTCTTCGACCCCGAGGTGCTCATGCAGATGGCCCCCGAGTCGCGCGAGAACCAGGTCGTTGTGCCCAAGGTCGTCGAGTAGTCACAGCAAAGAATTTTTGGTAACCGCAGAGTTCGCAGAGGACACAGAGTGGATGGGGAGAGGATTTGAACCGTGAATTAACGTGAATGATTATTTTAGTTTAAACCTGTTGTTTTATCGGAGCATTCGCCTTGAGCTCAGATTTTCTGAGCTATTCCTGTTTCTAAAATTAACGTTCATTAACGGTTCCGCCTTTTTTACTCATTACTAGCCTCCGCGCTCTCCGCGAACTCCGCGGTTTAAATTTCTCTTTAAGAATCATGCAGGATTTACATTTCAAAACCATCACCGAACTCGCCGCCTTACTCGAATCGGGTGAGCTGACTTCGGTGCAACTCATGCAAGCGGTCATCGACCGCACCGCCGCTGTCGACGAACAGGTCAAGGCTTTCCTCTCCTATGATGCGGACGACGCGCTGGCGCAGGCCAGGGCCTCGGACGAGCGGCGGGCGGCGGGTCAAGCGCTCGGCCCGCTCGACGGCATTCCCGTCGGCATCAAAGATGTGCTCGCCGTGAAGGACCAGTCAGTGCGTTGCGCCTCCAAGATGCTGGAGAACTATGTTTCCCCCTTCGACGCCACCTGTATCACCAAGCTTCGCCAAGCAGGCGCCATCATCTGGGGTCGGTTGAACATGGATGAGTTTGCCATGGGCTCGTCCACCGAGAATTCGGCCTATCAAACCACGGCGAATCCCTGGAACCTGGAGACGATCCCCGGCGGTTCCTCCGGGGGCAGCGCCGCCGCCATGGCCGCCGGCGAGGCCATCGCCACCCTCGGCACCGACACTGGCGGCTCCATCCGCCAGCCGGCCGCCCTTTGCGGGGTGGTGGGGATGAAGCCGACTTACGGGCTGGTCTCCCGCTACGGGCTGGTGGCCTTCGCCTCTTCACTCGATCAGGTCGGGCCCTTTGCCCGCACGGTGGAAGATGCCGCCATCGTCTTGGAAGCCATGCTGGGCAAGGACTTGAAGGACTCGACTTCGATTGAGTCGCTGGGCGAGACCAACTACGCCGCTGCGCTGAAAGATAAAAAAGGCCCCTGGACGCTCGGCGTGCCCCAGGAATTCTTCGGCGAGGGGATCGACCCGGAAGTGAAGGCCAACATCGAACAGGCGGTGGACTGGTATCGGGGGCAGGGCTGCACGATCGTCGACATCTCGCTGCCGCACTCCGATCTGGCGGTGCCGGTTTACTACATCGTGGCTACCGCCGAGGCCTCCTCCAATCTCGCCCGCTTCGATGGGGTGCGCTACAGCCACCGCAGCGAGGCGGCCAAGGATGCCCTCACGCTCTTCACCAAGAGCCGGGGCGAGGGCTTCGGCGACGAGGTCAAGCGGCGCATCATCCTCGGCACCTACGTGCTCAGCTCGGGCTACTACGACGCCTATTACAAGCGCGCCCAAAAAGTGCGCCGCCTGATTCTAGGCGACTTCGAAAAAGCCTTCGAGCAGGTCGATGCGATTCTCACGCCGACCTCACCCACGCCCGCCTTCAAGCGCGGCGAGCGCACCGATGACCCGCTGGCCATGTATCTCAGCGACATCTACACCATCTCCGTCAACCTGGCCGGACTGCCCGCTATTTCCGTGCCCAGCGGCTTCACCGAAAGCGGTCTGCCCATCGGCCTGCAAGTGATCGGCAAAGCCTTCGGCGAAGCCGAGATGTTCGCCATCGCCCACGCCTTCGAGCAAGGCCATGACTATTACAAGACCACCCCGAAACTTTAAAAGGAATTTGATTAACCGCATACCCGAACTCTGCGGTTAATACAGTGCACCCTTAGCTTTCTTTAATTATGGACTACGAAGCCACTATCGGACTTGAAATTCACGTGCAGATTAAAACCCGCACCAAGATGTTCACCGCCGCGCCCTACGAATACGGCGCGGCCCCCAACACCTTGACCGATGCGGTCGTGCTCGGGCTGCCGGGCACGCTGCCGGTGCTCAACCACGCGGCCATCGAGAAGTGCGCCCAGCTCGGGCTCATGCTGGGCTGCGAGATCGCCGAGGTCTGCAAGTGGGACCGCAAAAACTACTTTTATCCGGACTCGCCCAAGAACTACCAGCTTACCCAAAACGACCAGCCGCTCTGCCTCGGCGGGGAGGTCGAAATCGAGCTGGCCGACCCCGCCCGCAACGCCGCCGGGGAGCACCGCTGGGTCAAGCTCAACCGCATCCACCTGGAAGAGGACCCGGGCAAGCTGACCCACGAAGCCTTCGACACGCTCATCGACTTCAACCGCGCCGGGGTCCCGCTGGCCGAGATCGTGACCGAGCCGGACATGAGCAGCAGCGCGGAGGCCGTCGCCTTTCTCAATGCCCTGCGCAACCTTATCATCTATGCGGGCATTTCCGACTGCGACATGGAGAAAGGCCAGCTCCGCTGCGATGCCAACGTGTCACTCAAGCCGGTCGGCAGCACCGAGCTCGGCACCCGCACCGAGATGAAAAACCTCAATTCCATCTCCAACGTCAAGGCCGCCATCGAATACGAGATCGAACGGCAGCGGGACGTGCTGGAGTCCGGCAATCTGGTCGTCCAGGAGACCCGCCGCTGGGATGTCGACCAGGGCATCAGCTTCTCCCTCCGCAGCAAGGAGGAGGCCCACGACTACCGCTACTTCCCGGACCCCGACCTCATGCCGGTCGAGTTCGACCGCAACCGAGTCGAAGCACTGCGGGCCGAACTGCCCGAGCGCCCCTTCGACAAGCAGCGCCGCTTCGAGCAGGAATACGGTCTGCCTTACACCGTGACCACCGTGCTCTGCCCGAACCGCGAACTGAGCGAGTTCTTCGAGGCCGCGCTGGAGACGCATCACTCACCCAAACTCATCGCCAACTACGTGGCCAACGACCTCCTGCGCGAGCTCGCCGCCGGGTCCGAGCACGGCGCACAGAATCTCAAAGTCAGCGCCTGCCAGCTCACGCCCGCCCACATCGGCACCCTGGCCAAGCTCATCGACGAAGGCGTCATCTCCAAACAGATCGCCAAGGAGGTCTTTACCGAAATGTTCGCCACCGGCGAGCTGCCAGACGCCATCGTCGAGAAGAAAGGCCTCAAACAAAGCAACGACACCGGCGAAATCGAAGCCCTCTGCCGCGAAGCCATCGCCGGCAACGAAAAAGCGGTCAACCAATACAAAGACGGCAATGAGAAGGCCATCAACGCCCTCAAAGGCCCCGTCATGAAAGCCACCAAGGGAAAGGCGAATCCCGCCATGCTGGATGAGTTGCTCAAGAAGCTGATCGATGAGGGGTAGGGTCCGATCCAATAAGTTTTTCAAAAATCAATGCCCGTAGCGGGATGACGAGAGTCATTCCGATCAGTGGGCCCAATGCGAGATGAAGAAAACATACCATGCGATGCTCTGATGTATCGCATTTACTGGACAAAAATAGACGGTGAATGGCGCATCCGCGAAGTCGCCGCGTTCGGCAGCTCCTGATAAGAATTTGGTTCGTCACCACTTGGCCTCGACCCATTTTACCCCCCAAAAAAATACTCTGAGCGGCATGATGCCGCTGCCACTTTGCTAAGTGCCATTCGGGCTACTTCACGCTCACCGCTTTCGACTCGGAGCGCTTCTCCGTCTTGGTGCGGGGGCGTGCCTCGTCATTCCCGATCTCGAAGATCCGGTCCATCCCGGTGATGATCCGCGAGCCGCGCCGAAAGTTGACGTAGGAGTAAAACCACTGGAGCAGCACCGCGATCTTGTTGCGAAAGCCGATCAGGAAGATCAGGTGGACGAAGAGCCACGCCAGCCAGGCGGTGAAGCCGGAAATCGCCAGCTTGCCCATCTGGGTGATCGCCTTGGAGCGCCCAATGGTGGCCATTTGCCCCTTGTCGAAGTAGACGAAGGCTTTGTCGTCGCCATCCTTGCCATCGATTCGGCGGGTGATTCGACGCGCGACGTAGCGCCCCATTTGCATCGCCGCCGGGGAGACGCCCGGCACTCGCTTCCCCTTGGCGTCGGTCAAATTAACAATATCGCCAATCGCGAAGACTTCCGGGAAGCCCGGCAGACTCAAATCTGCCGCTGTCTTCAGGCGCCCGGCGCGGTCCTTCTCGACCGGTAGCCCTGCGCAGATCGGGCTGGCCCGCACCCCCGCACCCCAGATGATGTTATCGGCCTCCATGATTCCATCTTCCAGTTCGACCACACCTTCGCGGATATCCTTGATCTTTTGATTCAGCCGCACTTCCACTCCCAAGTCCTCGAGTTGCTTTTTGGCAGAGGCGGAGAGTTTTTCAGAAAACGATCCCAGGATGCGTGGGGCCACTTCCAGCAGGACCACTTCAGATTTGGTGGCATCGATATTTTTGAAGTCCTGCGCCAGCACCCGTTTGTCCAATTCCGCGATCGCGCCCGCCATTTCCACTCCAGTAGCGCCACCACCCACGACGATGGTGCGCATCAGACGCTCGCGTTTTTTCAGGTCGCGCTCCCGCTCGGCCTCTTCGAAAGACAGCAACAGGTTGTGCCGGATGCGGGTGGCATCATCCAAAGATTTGAGCCCCAGTGCATATTGTTCCCAATGGTCGTTGCCAAAGTAATTGGTGCGGGCACCCACCGCGATCACCAGGTAATCGTAGCCGATCGATTCGGTCTCGCGCAACTTCACCTCCCGTTCGGCCAGATCGATACTGATCACCTCGTCCAGCAGGACGTGCACATTTTCCTGGTCGCTCAGTATCGAGCGAATCGGCTTGGCGATTTCGGGCGCCGACAGACCTGCCGTCGCGACTTGGTAAAGCAGCGGCTGGAACAAGTGGTGGTTTTGCCGGTCGACCAGCGTCACTATCACATCCTGCCGCTGCCGCAGGCCACGACAGAACTCGAGGCCGCCGAAACCGGCACCCAAGACGACGATGTGAGGCTTGTGTTTGTCTGCTCCCATACTGCGAGCAGACCACAATTTGCCGGGATATCAAATTCGGGAGCCGGAAAGCCCGCCGATCCGGCGGGGTTTCCGGAGTATCCTATAATCTTTTGTCTATCCGAACTTATTTGATCTCTATTAAGGGCAGGGGGGATTCAGACTATCGGACATTCCGCGCCGGGCTGGATTACACCGGGCGTGTGGCAGCGTGCGCTTGCATTTTCAGCCAAGCAAGGTTCTGATTAAAGCCTCATCCTTTATTTTCACAGAATTCCAGTTACATTATAGACATGCGGTCCGACACCCACTGGCTTTTATACTATTGCTTCGATAATTCGCTGCTGAGTGCTGAGCAAATATCCGGCTTGGCCTCCCACTTAGACCCCGAAACCGACGCGGAAAAGTGCGCCAAACTTTTAAAAAATTCAAATTGGGTGACGGACCAGACCTTTCTCGAAGAGGCCGTCGAGGCGGCAAAGACAAATGCGAACGAAGGATTTGAAGCACCCTCAGTGCCGGGGATCAGCAGCACAGAGGTCGGGATCGCCGATTTCGAATTTCCCGCCTATGCAACGCTCGAATCGATGGATGACGCCGAACTTCTCAAAGCGGTGCATGAGCTATTTTTCACCTGTCAAAGGGTTGGTGTCAGCGACTTGCATTTGACTGGTGGGGGACGCCCCCGAGTGCGCCATCATCGTAAGATTGTTTATCTGGCCCGGGAGGCGCTGCCCGATGCATTGGCCCGCAGGATGAACGGGGTCATCTTGTCGGACAAGCAGCGCGAACAATTTGCGGCCGACTCCGACCTGGATTATGCTTTGACGCTTGGGGGAGACGAAGGGGAAGGCTGCCGGATGCGCTTCCGCGCCAACCTGGTAGAACAGAAAAACGGCATTGCCGGCGTCTATCGGATCGTCGCGAATCGGCTGCAAACCCTGGAAGAGCTGGGCTTCCCGAATGCCGATAAAATCCGGGAGCTGCTTACTTATCATAACGGCATCATCCTTGTCACCGGTCCGGTTGGCAGCGGTAAGACGACGACCCTTGCCAGTCTGATCAACGAGCTTAACCAATCGCGCAGGGAGCATATCATCACGGTCGAAGATCCGATCGAAGTGATGCAGGACTCGCAGAACTCGATTGTCACTCAGCGCGAGGTGGGTCAACATACGGACTCCTTTCATTCCGCGCTGAAGTCGGCGCTGCGTGAAGACCCCGATATTATCGTCATCGGTGAGATGCGTGATTTGGCGACGATCGAAATGGCTGTTACCGCGGCGGAGACCGGCCACCTGGTGATTGCCACCATGCACACCCGCGATGCGCAATCGACGCTCAATCGTCTGCTCGATGTCTTTCCGCCCCGTCAGCAGAACCAGATCCGGGCGATGACAGCAGGTTCACTCCGCGGAATTCTGTGTCAGAGATTGATCCCGTCCGTGGAGGACGATGTCGTGCTCGCTTGCGAGTTGTTGATCAATAACAACGCCATCTCAAACATTATACGGGACGGCAAGGAGACAGGCTTGGAAAGTGCCATGCAGTCCGGTCGCGCCCAGGGGATGCGCACGCTCAATGAATCATTGGATGTGCTCTTGTCCGAGGGCCGCATTTCCCCCGAAGTCGCCGAGGCCAACCGCACCGTCGCCGAGTCGTAAATCTTCCGTCAGTAAACATCATGGAAAATTTAGATCAAATTCTGCTTAAAATGCTCTCTAAGGGGGGCTCCGACCTACACCTCTCCGTCGGTGCCACTCCGAAAATCCGAATCGACGGTGAGATTTATCCCATGGGTGAAGATAAGCTCGATGCCGCGACTCTGGAAAAGATGCTGCGTGAGGTCACGCCCGATCAGCGATGGGAAATGTTTCAAGCGAAAGGCGATATCGACTTGGCCCATGAGATACCCGGCAAGGCTCGTTTTCGGATGAATTTGTTCCGTAACAGCCATGGCATCGCCACTGTGCTGCGCCAAATTCCCTCACGTATCGCCAGCATCGATGAACTGGACCTGCCGGAGGCGTTAAAAGACATCGCCGGATATTCCGAAGGTCTGGTCCTGGTGACCGGCCCGACGGGTAGCGGAAAGTCCACGACGCTCGCGGCGATCATCAATCACATTAATGAGAATTTCCAGAAGCAGGTGATCACGCTGGAGGATCCCGTCGAATTCACCCACGACGATAAAAAAAGCACCATCATCCACCGGGAAGTCAATTTGCACACGCCGACATTTGCCCGAGGCCTGCGCAGTGCCATTCGCGCCGACCCCGATGTTGTGATGATCGGGGAAATGCGCGGCATGGAGACCATGCGGCTGGCCCTCAATTGCGCAGCGATGGGTATGCTGGTTTTTGCCACGGTGCATACGAATAACGCCACAAAGACCATCGACCGGATTATTGACGCGTTTCCCTCCGATGAACAGAATCAGATTCGCATCATGCTGGCGGATTCCCTGCGCGGAGTGGTTTCGCAATTGCTCTGCCAGAAACGCGATGGCGGGCGTATTGCCGTGCATGAGATTTTACTGAAGCACTCCGCACTGCCTAATTGCATACGCAAAGGCTCTTTGTCCAACATCCGCAATATTATCGAGCAGAACCGTGAGCAGGGCATGGTCGCCATGGACACTTCGCTCCAGCAGCTGCTGGACGAAGAGATCATCACGCCCAACGAAGCTTACATGAAAGCCATCGATAAAACCCGCTTCAAATTCGCGATTTAAGGCGGCGGGTAGAAATTTAACAAGAATTTATAGGACACCCATGTATCTCACGTGGGTGTCCTATAAATTTCCTTTTTGAAAACTGTAGAATCGAATAAAAAAAGTAAAAAAAGTAAAAAAGTTCTTGACTGTGCGGGGCAGTATATGACTATACTTTGAAATCATCTTCAAATCACAAGATAAACCCCAGACGACCCAGATTATGATCAAGAAGCTACGCAATCTCCTCGCAATCACCAGTGGTTCGCTGTTCGCCTGCTCCGCCGCATCGGCTCAAACTGACGGCACCTGGGAGCAGCCTGACGGTGGCACCTACAACTGGAGCGACGCCGGCAACTGGACCGGCGGCACCGTCGCGGGCGGCACGGACGCCACCGCCTCGTTCACGGTGGACGCTTCAGGCGCCCAAACGGTGGATCTCGACACCGCAGTTACCCTCGGCAACCTCACTCTAAACCGCAACCAGAATCTCACCATCGCTGGCCCGGAAGCACTGACCCTGGACGTCACATCCGGCATCCCGACCCTCGACGTGAACAGCGGGCGCACATTGAACATAAATACGGAGCTCGCCGGCACGGATGGCTTACAGCTGCAAGGAGGTGGCAGACTGAATGTCAATGCAACGCCCACGCTCACTGGCGGTCTCACGCTCATCGGCAGTACTTTGGGACTCAACCAGTCAGGAAGCTTCGATCCCGCGATCAACGCTCTCGCCGACGGCCCGCTTTCCCTCAGCGAAGGCGCGGAGCTGCTGCTCCGCGGCGGCAACGATTCCAGCAGCCAAGTCGAAATCGGCACGGGCGGCGGCACAATGCAAAATCGGGGAAACAACGTGTATCAGACCACCGGAAACCTGACGGGCACCGGCACGCTGACCTACGGCAACGCCGGAGGTAGTGGTGGTCGCAGGCTGGAGTTCAA
>PXBU01000394.1 GCA_003566795.1 Puniceicoccaceae bacterium
AATCTCGCAGCAGGTCGAATTGCAGCACTTCGGGCAGCGGAACCCGTTGGGCCAGCGCAGCTGGAAAACAGCCTTGCGGCAGGCCTCCTCAGTGCCGTAGTTTTTCAGGAATTCGACCATGCTCAGGCCCTTCTGAAACTGAACCATATTCCGCGCCATCTCGTAACCGCCTGTTTACTGGATGGTTACGAGACTACGCTCCGACGTTATCAATAGCTGAGAAAGATGCGTAATCAGGTAAATTGGTGCCACGCAAAACTGGAATTTCGGCATGATAAGGTCCAATCCCGGAGGTTCCGAAGGAGTCTGCATAGGACCCCGCCGAAGCGGCATAATCGCGGTCACTGAAGAGCCCCAGAGTCGGGTAATAACTCAACTTGTACAATTAATTCAAAGCCGAGCTAAAAGCCCGATTGACAACCTCTTGAATCCCGGAGTCGCCCGTTTCTAAGATAAACCGCTCAACAGCCTCAGTTCCAAACCACGTTGAGGCCTTCGTTATTGATGCACTTTTTTCTAGCAAGCGCGTTTCCAATTGATCACCAAACAGGTCCGACCCAAGGTCCGGCCTAAATCGGCGGGCTATCTCTGAGTACGCTTTTTTGTTAAATTCTTCGATCTCTAAAGCAAGTTCAATATCAAGCAACATCCCACCCCACGTCTCTCGTTTGAATTCTAAGCCTAGTCTACTTATAGAGTACTGTACGAGGCACTTCAGAATTTTCTGTTGCTCTACTTCACTCACCCGCAACTGGTTTACACGACGCTTAAACTCTACTGCATCCGGTGACAGACTGACATTCATATCACGCAAAGGCATATCGAATCCACTTCCCTCGCCAAGACCTAATACATGAAGAAAATCGCGACAGACATCCCCGCCCACAAGTCTGGCCCCATACGGCCTCACAGCAAGCGCTTCGTCGCCAAAAACCTCCGCAAACTGAAGAATTTGACCGGGAAGATTCCTTTGATATGTGGCACAAAACTCCGCAAAAGTGCGTGTTTCTGATGGCCCGCGCATAAATTGCCCGTATGCGCTTCTAAGCCACTCAGACTGACGACGCACGTAAAAGACTATACGAATGTCATAATTGCTTAAGGCATCCCGCACTGCCGTGAAGAAAGCCGGGCCATCTGATTGACTGATTCTGTTATGAAAATCCTCCGACGAGACGATCATGTCGTACTTGTCTTGAACCCGAACATCTTTCCACATCTCAAGCGCAGCAGAACACTTATATGGCCCATGGTTTGCCAATTTATGATGTTGTATCCCATTGTTCAGTGAAACTCTTCCGGCTGTAGGCAAAACGAAACCAGCGGATTTCAAGAGCTTTTCGTTTAGCCTGAAGAACGACTGCAAAGTTGACGTTCCAGTCTTCCCTGCACCAACATGAATATAGATTCTTGACATCCCCCAGCCTCAATCACAAAGTCTGGACTCAAAAGTCATAAACGCGCGCAACCAATTCAAACCCCTAATCGCTTCATAGGCGTTACCCCGAAGTGTGGCCATTCGGGCCTCATCACCCAGCGTATTCGTGATTCGTTGTGCAGCAGCCCCAGGTGTCGGTTCCAATAAAACCGAGTTTTCATTCGTCAGCAACCATGACGTTCCTTCATTAATATTAGTGGCAACCACACAACCTGAGGCCATATACTCCAAAGGCTGATAGGACGGATGAGGCGTCGCCATGAAAACAAGCCCCAAATCTGACTCACGATACAAATTCGCGACTGCTGACATGGTGGGCAAGAGACCCAGATTTTCGATAATGCCTTGTGCACCGTAATCCACCGGATCCCAATCAGCCCCAACGGAAACAATCCTAACCTCTGCACCAAGTTTTTGTTTCACGTCATGAAGAATAGACAAGCCTAACCCAAAGCAATTCCGTGGATTCGGCCGACCATAAAACACAATTTGCTTTGTCTTGTTAGCTTTCCTTTCTTTTCTCGGAAAAAATATTTTTCGATCCACGCCGGGCGCAAAATGCACCACGTCATCAGTATACCGCTTCGCTCTATTTGCCACCCCCTCTGTATTAGCTATCACCGAAAACCCAAAACGATAGGTCTGCTCAATCATCACGTAAAGATCGCCCCCTTCATAAAACATTGGCTCGTAATCTTGCATGAAGTAGAACTTACGATAGCAACTGTTATAACGAAGGAGCAAAAAGGCCGTAGTCCAGAGCGTACAGAAAGCCACTTGGACGTAGGGCAACTCACTAATGTGATTTTTGCCGCGTATAAATTTTTTTAGGACGAACCTCAAGTTCGGAAAATTGAGGCGAAGGGAATTAGCCAATGGAGATATGTCAAAATCTCGTCCGTTAAACGAATAAATCACAAAGACATTCGTTGTTCCGTATTTCTCCGATAGCCATTCCGAAAACTGAAATACCGTACGGACTCCACCCTTTAGAGCGTGGGTTACTATGGGCAGAAACCAAAGCGCGCTAGTAACCGGTCCTGAGAACTTTCTTCGACCAAGTCTAATGCAATCCTCATTGGCCTTTAAATCCTCCAACGAGATCCGGCCCAACTCCAGCATCCCGTCTACATTTTTTAGTGCCATTTCGCCCCACTTTGTGCTCTTGATTCAGAAGCTCTTATCAAACTATGGGAAGCAATCCAGAATTGCGCCCATGTCCCATGTATGCAAAGTCAGGATGATCGCGCAGACTGTGCCCCTCGCACATTATCGGGAACCATTCGCACCGATTCTTCCAAAGAACGTAGTTTAAGGACAGCTGATCCCGTCTGGTTTCGTTACGCAACTCCGAGCGCCAGTCTTCGAGAACAGCGCCGATTTTCGGATGATGAAGATTAAAGATCATGAAATTTGTTTCTATCAAACCATGGTTGGCTGGAAACCCTTCGTCTCGATAGCGGTTCATTTGCCTTCGGACTGCCTCCTCCGCACCTTTGCCGGCAGCGATAACCGCGATGGATTCTGCATAGGCGCAATTACGGACAGGATGTGGAATACCGAAAATTGGGAAGGACGAATTTTTTGTAGCGAGACCAAGGTAATAGCCCAGGCTGTTTCGAATCAAGACATTGGCGTCAATCCAGATAGCAAACTCCGAATCTTTGAAAAACCGATCGGCTGAAGCCTTGGTCAGCCTTGCGCTGGTCAACGGGTCGTTTGCCTCGCGCCCAAGCTCTTGCACAAGCCAGCAGCCGGGGTCACTTACGGTTGTATCTGAAAAAAGGACATATTCCGCCCATGGATCAAGGACCTCATGAACTATCGGCTTTTCATACCCACCTGTGATGGCGGTAAACACGGGGACCTTTTTGATGGAGTTGGCCTTGGCACGAATATAGTCATAGACCCTTGCCTGCTGTTCCGTCGAGCTAGAGGCTGGATACGGCCATTTGCGGGGAAAGTAGTTTTTTAGGTTATGAGCCTTGTCAGCTGCCACTTGCAGTAACTGGAATCCAGCATGTGAAACGATTTCACCAAACAAGCGCTCGATCGCATGCGCGGGTGTTCCATCCACTTGAAAGGCCTCCTCTGGGAAGTCGGATGTTTTGAATTTTCTGGACCATAGAGCCGCTAGCGCAGAGCCACGCGCCCAGAACATTGAGCCTGCAGGGAATAGTTTCATATGAAGAGGGGAGATGTCAAAACCCAATTCACCGGCCATTGATTTACATATTTCAAAGTTTGTCCCCCATCCGATTTGTCGTTTCAGCGACCAGTGGTATTCTGGGAACACCATGCCTAATGCAGGGTTCTCCACAAACAGATTGAAGATGCTCGTCACCAAATCCCTTGAGCCAAGCTGATTATGCAGCAGTTGGCGCCGCCAGTCTCTTTTGGCAAGATTGTGAGGGCTCTTTTTACTGTGCATATGGCAGACAAGGTCATAGCCGCCCAATTTCCCTCCGAATGTGGCGACAAATGGGGCAATATCTCGCCCTCTGTTTTCAACCACCTCGACAGCAATGCAGGACATGTTTTGGATCGTCTCCGCTTCCGTCTGAACCCTCATTTCGTCCTCTTTATTGGTGACGGAAACATACAAGTCAAATGGAACTGGGATATTACCCAAGAGCCGCACAAACTCGCTGAGCAGTTCACCGTAATAGAGATGAAGGTGAACACCGATGGTGAGAGTGTCCAGTCCAGGCGATGCAGAAACATAAGAACCTTGATATGGCAACACCAGGGCGGGGCCCGAAAACACGGGATCCAGGTTGAAATCCGGCAGCCCAAATGAGGGTTTGGGTGAGAAAGCTATTGGGTCAACCGTCGATGGCGAGTCAGTGTATCGGCTAAATCGCTCAGGGTCAGCAAAATAGGCTGCCATCTGCTGTCGCAGGGGAGAAAGGCACTCAATGGCCTTCTCGGTTTCATCGAGAGCTTGCGCGATGGTTTCGGCACCGTGCTTATCGCGAAGCGCCTGACCACCAGCTTTGGACAGAAGGATCCGCTTTTCATGCCCAAAACTCTTGGACTTTGCATGAAAAACAAAGGCATCGTCGGCAACAGCAAGGCCGAAGCCCTTGTCTACTGCTCGAAGGCAAAAGTCATTTTCTTCGCCATACCCTGTAGGGAACGCCTGTTCATCGAACAGCCCGATACTGTCAACAACTTCTCGTCGAAACATCAGGCAAAATCCGTTCAGAAATTTAACTCTCGGGTATATCTGCTGCGAAATACCACCGAGAACCTTACTCAGCGACGCAAGTTCCACGTTTACAGGAACCTCATTAATTTCGAATCCATCGCCTCCCGAATTCTTAATCTTAGGGACACTCTGCCAGCTCGCCGCATTAGAAAGGGGTCCTACCAATCCAACATTTGGGTCTGAGAGCAAGCATCTCAGGCAGTTTCGAAGCCAGCCTGGGGTAACCTGGGTATCACTGTTGAGCAGAACGAGAAACTGAGCTGTCGATGCCTTGATTCCAGAATTGACAGCTTTGGTATAGCCTTTGTTTTCGGTATGATTGATCAGCGTTCTGAACGGCTGCTGGTTCGCCCAGCTCTCAAGCCAAAGCCGTACTTCTAGGTCAGACCCATCGTTCACCACGATGGCGTTGACTTCACAATCATCCCGACATGTTTCCAGAGCCGCCAAGCATTGCTGAACATGTGAAAGCGCATTGAATACCGGAATAATCACATCTACGCGAAAGGTACCGCTCGCTATAGCTCCTGCATAATGGCAGGGCATCTCGGATTTGGACTGACCGACTGCTAAATCTTTCGGAAATTCGTCGCTTCGGGCGACGCGGCGATCCAATATCTTGAGATTTAGATCACACTGCCTGGATAAGGGCGTGGGCAAGGTAAGCCCTCTTTGATATAGCGACCTGGCCTCGTCGTAGCGCCCATCACGCATCGCCTGATTTGCGCGGCGAACAATATCAGTCTCGAAGATTTTCATGTGTACCCAAGCTCAAGCATGACACGCCTCTGGTTTGGCTCTAAGAGCCAATGATCTCTGCAATCGCTTCCAGGACTGGGAGACTTGTAGCACTTGAACGCTCCACAAACTCTAATGGTAGATCTTCAATCCCCAGAAATTTATGAACTAAAGAGCCATACCTTGCTGCGAGATTTTCTGACGATGGATCAAGGCCGCAAATCAATAGAACGCCAGTGGGGAAAGCGTCAATTGCCGTCAATCGCAAATCAGGCCGCTCTTGTCGGAGAATCTCATAAACCTTCCATACATCGCCGGCCCATGCCTGCGTCACACGCTCCCGGGCCGCTTGGGCCTGAGAATTTGGAAATATATCGTCGATGACTACGACTGTTCCCGGAGATGCAAAGCGCTCAATATTGATGAAATCACGAAGTGCATATTCAAACAAATGCATTCCGTCTATAAACACCAGATCTGGGGGTTCCTGCAGCATATGGTTGGCATGCTTTGCGAAAAAATCATCACTTGTCGTAGCGACAACCTTAGCAGTCCTGGGTAAATTCACACTAATCATCGGCATCGGGTCGATACCGATGGCCTCGCAATTTGCCAACGCGAGGCTCTTTCCTGACTGCACACCGATTTCTAGATACAATGAAGGCTTCAACGCCTCGTGCAGTTGACGCAAGACTTCGTATTTGTCGATTTTGCCCCGAATTTGCTCGTCTTGAAGACGGCCCTGCGGGAAGGATCCCTGGGCTTTGTAGGTTTCTGCGAGTCGTTCGTAAAATAGCTGTGGAGTGCTCTCCCCCATCAGTTCGGCCGCTTTTTGCCAGGCGCGGATCGCGCCTGGATTGTCGCCACGGCGCTGCAGCCTTTCTGCTGCTGCCACCTGGAAGGCTGGCTCGCTAGGTATTGCTGTAGCCAGATCTCCGATCAGGCGATCGACATCCCGGCCAAATGTGCGGCGGGAGGGATCTGGCCTGCGCCACAGGGCGGGCACTCCGAGTTGGGCCAGTTGCTCGGATTCGATGGCGCGGGTGCTGGCGTCGGCTGATTGAACACCGAAAAACGATTTTGCTGCGGCGTGGAAGTGCGCGCTATGGCGTTCCTGGCGTCGACCAGCAAGATAAGATGCTTTGCCCAAGTTAAGGTGGGCGCCGGCTACCAGAATGCGAGAGATTTCCTTGTTTGTACAACCCGCCTTTTTTGCACGGGCGATCAGCTGGCTGGCCCGCTCGGTTGCGCCTTGCTGGAGATTGGCTGAGGCCGCTAGCATTGCGATCTTGCCCGCTTGCCGACTCCGCGTGGAACCTGTCTCTCCGTAACTGGACAACTTTTGCCAGTCACCAAACTGCCAAAGGTTGGCAGCCTGGAACAGACTGGGCGATTGATCCGGGCTCTGGACCAGTTCCCCGCTGAGGGCGGGCAGTTTTCTGGTCAATCGGCTGGCGCTACTGGTTCGGATCTTGTGGCCAGCTCGGCGCAGGCGTTTTCTTCTGCTGGGTGGGCGCATGTTTTGGGGTTCAGCTGAATTTGGCGCAGTCGATGAAGCTTGCGGCCTGACTGTCCTTACCGGAAAGGATGGGGCCGTTTTCGACCTTCGGCCAGTCGATGGCGATATCCGGGTCGTTCCAGATCAGGCCGTGTTCGTCATCGGGTGCGTAGTAGTCGGTGCATTTGTAGAAGAACTCGGCGTCCGGGCTGGTGACCAGGAAGCCGTGGGCAAAGCCGGGGGGCACCCACAGCTGGTGCTTGTTGTCTTCGCTCAGGTACTCACCCACCCATTGGCCGAAGGTGGGCGAGCTTTGGCGCAGGTCGACGGCGACATCGAATACTTCGCCGTGCGTGACCCGCACAAGTTTGCCCTGGGGCTGGCGGAGCTGGTAGTGCAGGCCGCGCAGGATGCCGTGGGCGGATTTGCTGTGGTTATCCTGCACGAACTGGTAGTTTCCGCAATGCTGCTCAAACTCGGTCTGGCGGAAGGTTTCCATGAAGAAGCCACGTTCGTCGCCGAAGACCTTGGGCTTGAGCAGGACGACATCGGGGATGGCCAGCGGGATGTATTCCATGGGTTTAGGGCAGCAGTTGCTTGAGGTATTGGCCGTAGTCGGTCTTGCCCAGCGCGCTGGCTTGTAGTTCCAGCTGTTCGGCGCTGATCCATTTGTGCTGCCAGGCGATTTCTTCCAGGCAGGCGACTTTCAGGCCCTGGCGGTGTTCGATGGTCTGGACGTACTGGCTGGCTTCCATCAGGCTGTCGTGGGTGCCAGTGTCCAGCCAGGCAAAGCCGCGGCCCAGCAGTTCCACTTTCAGGTCGCCTCGCTCCAGATAGGCAATGTTGACGCTGGTGATTTCCAGCTCGCCGCGCGCGCTCGGCTGGATGTTGCGGGCGATCTCGACCACGTCGTTGTCGTAGAAGTAAAGGCCGGTGACGGCGTAGTGGGATTTGGGTTGGGCGGGCTTTTCTTCGATGCTGATGGCCTTGCCGGCCTCGTCGAAGGCAACGACACCGAAGCGCTCGGGGTCTTTGACCCAGTAGCCAAATACCGTAGCACCGCTATCACGGGAGACTGCGCGCTTTAGCTGGTCGGAAAAATGCTGACCATGGAAGATGTTGTCGCCAAGTACCAGGCAGGCCGGGTCTGGCCCGATGAAGTCCGCGCCGATGATGAAGGCCTGAGCCAGACCATCGGGCGAGGGCTGCTCGGCATAGCTGAAGTTGACGCCGAACTGCGCGCCGCTTCCTAGCAGGCGCTGGTATTGGGGCAGGTCTTCGGGCGTGGAGATGATCAGGATATCCCGGATTCCGGCTAGCATCAGCGTGGAAATCGGGTAGTAGATCATCGGTTTGTCGTAGATGGGCAGCAGCTGCTTGGACACGCCGCGCGTGATGGGATGCAGGCGGGTGCCGGAGCCGCCGGCCAGGACGATGCCTTTGGTGGTCATGGTCTCTTTATCTTCCCCTTACTGCGTTGTTTGCAGGTATTCGGTGAGCGTGTGCTGCAGCTGGCCGCGCCATTCGGGTAGCTGCAGATTGAAGGTTTGTTCAAGTTTAGCCAAGCACATGCGCGAGTTGAGCGGACGCGCGGCGGGCGTGGGGTATTGGCGGGTCGGGATGCCGTGGACGTTTTCGGGGCGGATTTTCAGTTCTGCGCCCTGCCCGGCTGCAGCCTGGAAAATTGCTTGCGCGAATTCATGCCAATGGGTGGTGCCGCGCGGGGCCAGGTGGTAGATGCCCTGGTATTGCTGCGGCTGGTCTGCATGGAACACGCGGTACAGCGCCAGCGCGGTGACCTGGGCGATCAGGCGGGCCGGTGTCGGGCTGCCGAGCTGGTCGTTGACGATGCTGAGCCTTTCTTTTTCTGATCCCAAGCGCAGCATGATTTTCATGAAGTTGTTGCCGCGCGCGCTGTAAACCCAGCTGGTGCGAAAGATCAGGTGTTTGGCACCGCTGGCCTGGATGGCTTGGTCACCGGCCAGCTTGGTTTGGCCGTAGGTGGACAGCGGGCCGGTTTCGGATTCTTCGGTCCACGGGCTGGTGCCGGTGCCGGGGTAGACGTAGTCGCTGGAGTAGTGGACCAGCCAGATGTTGTTGGCGGCGGCGTATTGGGCCAGGCTTGCCGGCAGGCCGGCGTTCAACGCTTGGGCCAGTACGGGCTCGCTTTCGGCGCGATCGACGGCGGTGTAGGCGGCGGCGTTGACGATGCAGTCGGGCTGGTGTTCTTCCAGGTAGCGCTGGATGGCCTGGCTGTCGGCCAGGTCGAGTTCCTGCCGGTTGGGGGCGAGGATGGTGCCGAACGGGCTTAGCGTGCGCTGGAGTTCAAAGCCGACCTGACCGGTGCCGCCGGTGACCAGGATGTTCATGCGCCAATGCCCAGCCGCTGGCCCTGGTAGCTGCCGTCGCGCACGCGCTGCCACCAGGTGCGGTTGTTGAGGTACCAGTCGACGGTGCGGGCCAGGCCGGTCTCGAAGGTCTCGGCCGGCGTCCAGCCCAGTTCGCGCTGGATTTTGCCGGCATCGATGGCGTAGCGCACGTCGTGGCCGGGGCGGTCCTGGACGAAGGTGATGAGTTCGCGGCGGCTTTTGCCTCCGGGTAGCGGGTCGACGCGCTCGTCGAGCAGGTCGCAGATGCGGTGGACCACTTCCAGGTTGGTTTTTTCGTTGTGACCGCCGATGTTGTAGGTCTGGCCTAGTGCGCCTTGCTGGGCGACCAGAATTAGCGCACGGGCGTGGTCTTCAACGTACAGCCAGTCGCGGATCTGCTGGCCGTCGCCGTAGACGGGCAAGGACTTGCCTTCCAGGGCGTTTAGGATCATCAGCGGGATGAGCTTTTCCGGGAAGTGGTAGGGCCCATAGTTGTTGGAGCAGTTGGTGAGCACCACCGGCAGGCCGAAGGTGCGGCCCCAGGCGCGCACCAGGTGGTCCGAGCTGGCCTTGCTTGCCGAGTAGGGCGAGCTGGGCGCGTAGGGGGTTTGTTCGGTGAACAGATCGTCGGTGCCGTGCAGGTCGCCGTAGACCTCGTCGGTGCTGATGTGGTGGAAACGGAAGCGGTCAGCTTGTTCCGGACTGGCCGATTTTAGCTGGGTCCAGTAGGACCGTGCGGCCTCCAGCAGGGCGTAGGTGCCCATGATGTTGGTGCGCATGAAGTCATCCGGGCCGTCGATGGAGCGGTCGACGTGGCTTTCGGCGGCCAGGTGCATGACGATGTCG
>PXBU01000239.1 GCA_003566795.1 Puniceicoccaceae bacterium
AAAGTAGTCGGGGTGATTCATCCCCCGACTCGACTGCCTTGCGGTGTATGACGCTCGGTTACGCCGCGCCCGTAAGATAGGCTCCTCCCCCATGTAGATTGAGATTCAGCCTCGCGCTCGGTCGGGGGATAAATCACCCCGACTACAACCAAAGACAAAACATGGTCTATGTTTAGGCTTAGTTTTAATGCCAAATCCATGTTCTTCCAAGCTGTTTTTCCTACAGGAATTTGCAAATAGCCATTCTAAGAGCCAAGCAGGGTCCGCGCGTGGTCACAATCCTTGGCGATTTGTGCTTTCAAATCATCCACAGAGGCAAATTTTTGCTCAGGGCGAATAAAGTGCAGCCACTTGACTTCAAGGGCGTCGCCGGTGTCCAACTGGGTCGAATTCAGCGCGTGGATTTCGAGCGCGGGCGGCTGGTCAGCAGCCGCGACTGTCGGCTTGATACCATAGTTGGCCACGCCGTCCTGCCAACTACTCGAGCCCACCGCACGGAAGCGCACCAGATACACCCCGAAGCGCGGCAAGCATTCCGGACTCCAGGGCACATTCAAAGTTGGGAATCCGATTTTTCGCCCCAACTGCGCACCCGCGACAACGCTGCCGCTGCTAAAATAATGGTATCCCAGCAGATCATTCACCTCCTCGATGCGCCCGGCCTGTAGGGCCTCGCGAATGCGGGTGCTGCTGATCGGCTGCCCATTGTGCTTGATGCGATCAGCGCTGAAAACACTCAAACCCAACTCGCGACCGGTCGTCACCAGCGTCGCGACATTGCCCGCACGTTTTTTGCCAAACTCAAAATTCTCACCGACATAGATCGACTTGAGCGCAGGCAACTGCGACTGCAAGTGCCCGAGAAAAGACTCGGCCGGGATAGCAGCAAACTCAGGGTCGAAACATTTACAGATCACACAATCCACGCCGATGCGGTGTAACTTGGCGACCTTGGTCTCAATCGGCATTAACAAGCGGGTGGGATTTTCCGGGCGAAAGAGTCGGCTCGGGTGCGGATCAAAGGTCAGCACAGCAGAAACACCCTGACTGCGTCGGGCGGATAACACCGCCGCCTCGATCACCGCCTGGTGGCCCAGGTGAACCCCATCGAAGATGCCGATCGCCAGGTGCAGCTGCGCCTTCAGGTCGGCCAGCGGCTGAAAATCGGTGATACTGGTAGGGAACTTCATGTCGGTGGTGGCGGTGCTGCCTTTGATGCTAGTGGAATTTCAAATAAGTGTTTAATATTTTGTAGCGAGAGGGTTGATCCCGCCTGAGCTGAGCTTGTCGAAGTCTCGATCCAACCAGGCTCGCTACGCGCAAGGGCTCTATCCCGGCATAAAGCCAGTCGCTACGAGATGTTTTATGGGAACTTATTTACTGGGATACTAGAGCGCGTGACTGGGGACCGCTTGCAGGATCGGAATCAGGCGCTTGCGCAGAGCGGAGGGCGACATGCCCTCCAGCGCCTCGATGGTGGCTGACTTTTCGACGCGAAACTGCCCGACTCCGGTCCGGTGCAGGCGGCATAAATGCCCGCCACAGCCGAGACGCTCTCCCAGATCATGGGCGATGGTGCGCACGTAGGTGCCTTTGCTGCATGCGACCAGAAAGTCGATTTCCGGCAGCTCAAAACGTGACATTTCAAACTTGGCGATGTTGATCACCCGTGGCTCGCGCTCGATCGTCTTGCCCTTGCGGGCGAGTTTATACAGTGCCTGGCCGTTGACTTTCTTGGCCGAGAACATGGGCGGGGTCTGATACTGATCACCGATAAAGCTTTTCATTTCCTTCCGCACGGCATCCTCGCCGAGATCCGGGACTGGCCGCTCTTCGACGAGTTCGCCGTCGGCATCCTGGGAGTCGGTGCTTTGCCCCAACCGGATCGTGCCAGTATATTCCTTATCCATACTCATCAGGAATTGCGAAACCTTGGTGGCCTTGCCGATCAGCATCACCAGTAGCCCGGTGGCCATTGGATCGAGGGTGCCGGCATGGCCGATTTTCTTGATATGAAAAATCCGGCGCAGCTTGGAAACCACGTCGTGCGAGGTGATCCCCTGCGGTTTGTCGACCAGCAGGATTCCCTCGGGCGTGTCTGTCTGATTTTGGGACATAGAAATATAGATAGGTCAGGTCAACCAAGATTCTTTAAATGCTCACCGAGCGCCTGGATAAGTTGCGGCTCGAAGGCAGCCATCGAGCTGTTTTCGATGTTCAGGCCAGCAGCGCAGGCATGCCCGCCCCCGCCGAACTGTTTGGCCACCTGATCGACCCGGAAGCGCGGGTCCTTGGCCCGCAGACTGGCTTTGATGGAGCCATCACGATCTTCGATAAGGACGCCGATATCGACGCCGTTAATCGACCGGGCATAGTCGACCAGGCCCTCCGCGTCGTCGAGCGTCGCTCCAGTCTGCTGGTAGATCCCGTCTTCCAGCAGTCCGATACACACCCGTCCGTCAAACTCCAGGTGCAGCGAATCGAGGAAATGCTGAAGTAATTGGATTTTTGCGAAGCTCTCACGCTCATAAAGCTGGTAGGCCGCCTCAGAAGGGTTGGCCCCGTGCTCGCAAAGTCGGCGGGCGATTTCGAAAGTGTCCGGCGTGGTCGAGGGAAAACGAAACTGACCAGTATCGGTGGCGATCCCGACGTAGAGGGCCTGGGCAGTGGTGGCATCCATGGCGTAATCCAGATCAAAAAAGATGCCGGCCAGAATCTCCGCCGTCGCGCTGGCTTGGGCGACCACGATGTTCTCCCGCGCATATTTCTTATTGGAAATGTGGTGGTCAATATTGAGCACTACCTCGGGGAAGAGTTCGTTCAGCCGCTCCCCCACCCGTTTAAAGTCAGCCGAGTCCACCGTGAGCGCGACGTGAGCGTCGGGCTGGAAATCTTTCGCGAGCTGCAGCGGAGTGTCGCAAACAAAGGATTCCAGCGAACCGGGCACAGCGTCATTGTTCAGGCCGACCGCCTCGATCCCCTGTGCCTGCAAGATACGCACGACGGCCACGATGGAACCGATGCAGTCACCATCGGGGCGTCGGTGCCCAAGCACCGCTACCTTATGCCCCTTGAGCTGTGCCACCGCAGCGGCGAAGGATGCACTCTCTGCTGGGTAAAATTGCTGTCTATTCATTTTCCAGATCCAGTTGATCGATGATTTCGTTGATCTCCGCACCCCGCTCAAGCGAGGCATCGTAAATAAATTCAAACCGGGGAAAGTATTTCAGAATCACCTGCTTGCTGGCACGCTGCCGCAGATCTTTGCCGATGCGCTGAAAGAGCGCTTCGGCCGCGCGAATCGCAGCTTCATCTCCCAGCACTGAGTAGAATATTTTGGCGTGACGTAGATTCGTCGAACAATCCACATCACTGATGGTGATGGGCGCCGTCTCACTGCGATAGTAGCGCCGCATTTGCTCGCTCACTTCACGCTGCAGCAATTCGTTGATGCGGGAAATACGTTGTGACATTTGAGAGAGGCTTTGAACTTTGCAGGTTGAACATTCAACGTTGCACAGGTGGCAGGCTAAAGCGAAGGACGTTGCTCCTCAATTTCGAAGCACTCGATAATATCGCCCTCCTGGTAATCGTTGAAGCCAGAGATGTTCACACCACACTCGTAACCGGCGCGGACTTCCTTCACATCATCCTTAAACCGCTTAAGGGTATCAATCTTGCCTTCGTGCACCAACTCGCCGCCACGCATCAGGCGGGCGACACCGTTACGCTTAATGGTGCCTTCAGTGATCATGCAGCCCGCCACATTGCGGCCCTTGCCAACGCTAAACACCTGACGAATCTCGGCGGCACCGGACTTGCGTTCCAGATACTCCGCATCGAGCATTTCAGCCATCGCCTCTTCAACACGATCAATCAGCTCGTAAATAATATCATGCTGGACGATACGCACATCATGATGCTTTGCGAGGCTCTGAACGCCATTATCCAATTTGACGTTGAACCCCACAATCGTGGCACCTCCGGCACTGGCGAGTGTGACGTCATTTTTCGTAACATGTCCCACGCCCTTGCTGATTACCTGCAAATCGACTTTATCACTTTCGATAGCTTCCAGCGCGGAAACCAGTGCCTCTGTTGAGCCATGCACATCGGATTTAACGATGACGCGCAGACACTTCTTCTGCTGACTTTCAATCGCGGCAAACAAATCTTCCAAGGTGGCGGCGCCACCTTCTCCACTTTTATCCGCGCTGGCGGCAGCATCGATTAATTTTCGTGACTGCATCGCTTCTTCGGCGGCGCGCTTGGCAGTCTTTTCATTCTTTTCGGTGGTAAATTTCGCCCCGGAAGCGGGCACATCCGACCAACCCGTGACCCGGGCCGGGGTGCCCGGGGGCGCAGACTTCAGTTGCTTGCCATCGGCATCGGTCAAAGTTTTCACCCGGCAATAAACCTCACCGCAAAGTAGCGCATCGCCCTGTTTGAGGGTGCCCCGCTCGACAATAACCGTCGCCGTAGCACCACGGCCGACCTCGACCTGAGACTCGACCACCGTTCCGCTCGGCGGACATTTTGGATTCGCTTTCAGCTCCAGCACCTCCGCCTGCAGCAAAATCATATCCAGCAGCTCGTCGATATTGGTGCCCTTCAGCGCAGAGACTTCAACTGTCACGGTCTCACCACCCAAATCTTCGGGCGAGATGCCTTTTTCCTGCATCTGCTGCTTCACCCGATCGACGTTCGCCCCTTTCGCATCAATTTTGTTAATTGCCACCACAACGGCATTATTCGCCTCTTTGGCGAATTTAAGTGCCTCATCCGTCTGCGGCTTGAAGGCATCGTCAGCAGCGATCACGAGTACCGAAATATCGGTCACATTGGCACCCCGCGAGCGCATTTTGGAAAAGGCGGCGTGTCCGGGGGTGTCGACAAAAGAAATCTTATGCCCGTTATGCTCAATTTGGTAGGCGCCAATATGCTGCGTAATACCACCAGCCTCACCAGCGGTGACGTTGGCTTTGCGAATCGTGTCCAACAATGTCGTCTTACCGTGATCCACGTGCCCAAGAATGCAAACCACCGGCGGCCGCGGCTCCAGGAAGCGGGGATCGTCATCGGCCGGTTTTTGCTCTTTGGCTTTCTTTGCGGCTTGGTCGCTACCCTCACCACGGTGGTGAACCTCAAGGATGAATCCATGGCGCTCAGCCAGATTTTTGGCGACATCCTCCTCGATACTCTGGTTCATCGAGGCGAAGATGCCTAACTCCATCAACTCGGAAATCAGCTTGAACGGCTTGAGTCCAATCTCAGCGGCAAAGTCGCGCACCACGATCGGCGGCTTCACATGAATCGTCTTGGGAGCATCCGTTTCTTCCGGACTCTCTGCTGTGGGTGCACCTTCAGTGGCAGCCGATTCGCTCTCGGCTTTCTCCGGTGCTTGCGCCGCAGGTGCTGTCGCTGCGGGGGGCTTCGGCGGACCAGCGGGGGGCGGCTTGGGTGGACCAGCAGCAGGCGGTTTCGGCGGCGACGGTGGTCGGGGGGGTGCCGGGGGAGCGGAGGGCTCGGGTGCTTTGGGCGGTGTCACCGACTTCGGCTGCTCGGCTTTCGGCTCAGCAGGCTTGGGCTCAGCAGGCTTGGGCTTATCCGCTTCGGCCTTGGCTTTCTCCGCCGCCAGTTTGGCCTCGCGCTCACGCTGAATATCCTCAGCGCTTTTCACGAAGGCACCTGCCGGAATTTGCGGGGCAGCTGGCTTTTCCTCTTCTGACGGCGTCACCTCCTCGGCACTAGCTGGCTTTTCGGCCTCCGCAGCTTGGGCGAATTCTTCACGGATGGCATCCGCGTTGATGTTGTCGATCGTGTTTGACGCGCTCTTCACCTCAAAACCGCGGCTCCTAAGGAGCTCGATCAGCTCCTTGTTCTCCATTCCGATGTCTTTGGAAAGTTGGTGGATACGGACGCTCATATATGCGTATATTGGTGGTTTAAGGCGTGGTTGATTGCTTCGAAGTAAACTTTAAAACAGTATTCGATTAGGCGTTGTTGGAGAGGAAAGCTTTCACCTTGGACAAAACATCCTCGGCTTCGGCCTCAGTGTAACCGAGTCCGACCAGGTCTTCCGCCTCGACACCCTCGAAAACTTCGGGGCTGGCGAAACCGCTGCTGACCAGACGCGCGGCCAGTTCCGGATCGAGACCCGGGATGGCAGCCAAACCAGCGGCGGCCTTGGCGACCTTCTCATCGAAGCCGACCGCTTCTTTTTCTTCTTTACCGATATCCAACTTCCAACCGAGTAGCCGCGAAGTCAGCTTGGCATTGAAACCCTTGCGCCCAATGGCAATTGAGAGGTCGTCCTCCGCCACTTGGAAGTGGATGCGACGGTCCACCTCGTTGACCCGCACATTCTTGGGCACCGCCGGCTTGAGTGCTTCTTCCAACAGTAACAGCGGATCCTGGAAATAACGAATGATATCGATCTTCTCGCCACCAAGCTCTCGCACGATTGTCTTTACCCGGGCACCGCGGGCACCCACACAGGCACCAACGGGATCGACCTTGGGATCGGCACTGTTGACATCAATCTTGGTGCGGTAGCCAGGTTCGCGGGCCATCGCCTCAATCGTCACCGTGCCGTCGGCGATCTCAGTCACCTCCAGTTCGAATAGGCGACGCACAAAGTTGATGTTCGAGCGCGAGAGAATGATATCCGGCCCCCGGTTGGTTTGCTCGATCTTGAGTAAGAGGCAGCGGATACTCTCGCCGGGCGCGTAGTCCTCGCCGGGCACACGCTCCCGCGGGGGCAGAATCGCCTCGGCCTTACCCAAATCGACGATCAGGTCACCCCGTTCGCGACGCCGAACCGTGCCGGTCACGATGTCGCCGACGGTATCCTTATAGTCATCGTAAATACGATCCTTCTCGAACTGGCGGATGCGCTGCATGATCGCCTGGCGGGCCGTCTGCGCCGCGATTCGTCCCAGGTAAGCCGGGTCGATCTCCTTCTCAATTGTCTCCCCGACCTGAGCATCCGGACGGATGGTACGGGCCTTTTCGACATGAATTTCGAACGCATCGTCGCCCACAGAATCCACCACATTGAGAATACTCCATGCCTTCAAGGCACCTGACTTCGGGTTGATCTCGACCCGCCCCTCCCGACCAGCACTGGCACCACGCTGCGCCGCGTTGGCGATCGCACCGGAAATAGCCTCGATCATGTCCGGGCGGCTGATGCCCTTCTCCTTCTCCATGTATTCAAGGACAGAAAGTATCTCGTTGCTCATAGTAAATGTGTATAAATGAAAAAAGCGCGCCAGAAGCCCGCTTCAATAAATTGAATGGTGTAATGTGAATCGCGCAGACTAGGTGCTCGATAGACGATGTCAAGAGTCCACTCAGGCCAAAAAAAGGCCTTTCGCCATTCTCTGGCGAAAGGCCTGAAATATGAAAAGTGACGCGTTAGCTACCGAGCTGCTATGTCGGCGTTAAAACGACCAGTTCACCACGGGAAAAGCGAAGGCCAACTTTTCCGGGAAAGCGTCAAACCAGGGATTCTCCTCGACAATATTGGCCAGGCCGATCTGCACGCCATGCATCTGCTTCGCGTAGTTAACAAAACCCAATTGCAGGCCGGTCATATTTTGGCTGTAATTCAGCAAACCAGTTTGCAGACCTTTCATACTACCTTGGTTCAGGTTGATTGCCGCACTTTGCCAGCCAACCACATCACCCGTCGACTGGGTAAACAAACCACCGAAAATGACGCCCTTGTAATTCTCAACCGTGCCTCCAAAGAAAGACCAAGTAAAACCGAGACTGTTACCCGACTGTTGATTCACGAAACCAAGGTTGATCCCGCGCACTTCATTGTCGCCCCAAATGTTGAGGGCAAGACCTTCGACCAGAGAACCTTGTTCCACTAGGGCGATGTCCGGGGTGAGCGAGGCTTGGAATGCGCTTTGCGCGTGGGAGGCTTGAATAAGCGCAACGATGGCGAGTAGTGGAATGAATTTTCTCATATGCAGTGTTGTATGGGGTTAGAATTGGCATTGCACCAGAATTGTGTGCAACTCGCTGAAGTTAACGTCGGTAACTATCCAGAAGCAAGGTTTTTCGGAGAGGTAGCGAACTTGTCTCTCGATCCCGAGTCTGTCGAGGTGGCGATAGCAAGGTCTTCTCGGTGGTCAGGCGGGGAACCGAAAAGACGGCACTCCCCCTTCGCCGAGGCTACGGAGGACAAGTATCGTGCCATCGCTACAGGCCCATTTCCTGGAAAAATTATGGTATTCGACATTAGACGCGCACCCAACGACTGGCCTGCGCGATGGAATACTGGAATTTACGCGCGTGCTCCCGGATCAGGAAGGGCATGTCCCAGCGGGCATCCAAATTAAACTTCGGCTCCAGGGTCCGCCGCAGACCGGCAAAGGAGTCCACCGCTCCATCGCCCAGCCAGTTTTGCGGGGGCGTGTATTCTTCCAACCAGGTGAAGGGTGTGGTGATAAACAGCTGGCCACCGGGTTTCACCAATTCCGGCAAGCGCTCCAGCAGCCGCATCGGCTCGGGCAGGCGACAAATTAAATTGCAGGCCAGCACCAGATCAAATCGCCCGATATCGGCGCGGATTGCCTGGGCGTCGCCCTGCTCAAAACGCACCCGGCTGCGATCAATCGAGTCATCCACCTGCACCTCCAACTGGGTAGTGGCCGAGCCCTCGTCCAGGCGGGCCGCCATCATCCGCCCCTCGGCACGCATCCGCTCAGCGGCATCGATAAATGCCTGCGAGTAATCGATGCCGATCACCTCCGCGCAGTGACGCGCCAGCTCAAAGCTAGAACGCCCCACCGCACAGCCCAAATCCAGCGCCCGGAGATCGACCTCCCGTAGGGACTCCGCTTGCGGATGTCGCGACTCCTCGGATGGGCCAGCGGCAGGCAGGCCCCGGGCCCTGAGGCTCTCGAAGGGCGAATGTCGCGCATCAGCCCCCAGCCGGTCAAAATCCGGCCCCTCCAAGGCACAGCGCTGAGGAAAACCCAGGGCATCCGCCCCGCCGAAGTCATAGGGAAACTGTTCCTCCGCACTGGCGTAGTGAAAGACCAGATACTGCTGCAGCAGTTCGTCGGATTCGTAAGGATTCACGCCTCGCTGTCTGGTTTTCAGGAAACGAGCGCGGGGCTTTCCGCTTCGAGCAGATCGATCATATACTTGGCGGGCTTGTAGTGCTCGATCAGCACCTCGGTCTGACCGCCCCGAATCATGCGGGCCTGTTGCAGCCGGATCTCCGGTGTCTTGTGCGGCGCATACAGCACGTCGTCGTGCGAGGCATTCTTGTGCTCTTTGAACAAATCGGGCGTGATCTTGCCGCCGAGGTGGTCATCGCGGCCCGTCGCCACGTGGATCGTGCCCAGGATCTTTTCGTCCTGAATATCCCGCCCGGAGAAAGGCAGCACCTGCGTACCGAAGCCGAGTTCGCCAATTGCGCCGATCATCGGATCCTCCTTCAGGCGGCGGTTATGATCCTCGATCTCGCTGTAATATCACCATAGACAAATTGCGATTTAACAATCTTCCCATTCTCGACATGCAGCAACCCGATGGTGCTCTCGTCATATTTAAAGGGGAAGACACCCTCCGCGCTGTCGGGCACAAAGTAAACCTCTCCGCCGGGGAGATTAGCCACGTCCGGCTTGCCTTGCGCACAGAGGCCGTGGCTCTTTTGTGCTTCCTGACCGTTGGTGTGGAGCTTGAGCGTGTAGACCTTGCGCTCGACCTCAAAATCGATTTCGAAGCGGTCGGCCCGGGTCATCCCAAGCCGCAGCTTTTCGGCGTCCTCGGAGACCTGATGATAGTCCACCGCGAGCCCGGTATCGAGAATGATCTGGTTCAGGCCGTGCAGCGTGGCTACGCGGAAGCCAAACTCCTTGCACTTGGCAGTCAGCGGTGCCGTGGCCGAGAAGGTTGAGACCGTCAGGATCACGCCGTAGTTCGGATAGATATCCTTATCCAGGCTCAACTGGTTGCCG